>NZ_DATFIP010000018.1:0-44832 GCF_035270045.1 Salibaculum sp. | reverse complement strand
CTTTCGACAAGCCCCAGGTAGACGAAGGCCAGAACCATGACGCAGATCTCGGCGGCCAGCAGCAGGCCTCGGAATATCTGCAGGACGGGTTGAGTGGTGCGCGCCGCGGCCCGGATCGATCCTGCCTGCCGCCGCGCGATGGTCATGACGAACAGCCCGAAGAACCAGTAGCGGATCATCACGATCATCATGACATTGTATTCGCGCGCCAGATGGCGGCTGATGCCGTCCTGCATCGCGAAGACGAAGGTCGTGGCGACCATCAACAGGATGCCGAGGCGGGCGTTGGACTGCATCAGCGCAGCCTCGCACGGGTCATGTGCCGTTTGCGGCCATATCCCGGCGTGCGGATGACATCGAACCCGGCCTGGTCCAGCGCGCGCCTCACATGACCGGCCGCGGTATAGGTCGCGGCCGTGCCGCCGGGTGCCGTGTGGCGCGCGACCTGCGCCATCAGCGAGTCGCCCCAAAGCTCGGGGTTCTTGGCGGGGGAAAAGCCATCCAGAAACCATGCGTCGGCCCTGCCCGTCCAGCACGGCAGGGTTTGTCGCGCATCGCCCGGGATCACCTGCAATGCGAAATCCGACCCCTCCAGCGCATCAGGCACCCCGTTGCGCAATAATTCGACCGGCAGGCCGGGATGCACAGACAGGGCCTGTTGCAGATCGGCGGGTGCCAAGGGGTAGGCCTCGAAGCTGGTGAAGTGCAGCCTGCCCGCGATGCCCCTCGCCCGGAAGGCCGAGAGCGCGACAAGAAAGTTCAATCCCGTGCCGAAGCCAAGCTCGGCGATATGGAATCCGTCTCGGAACCTTGGGGGCAGGTCATTGCCAGCCAGGAAGACATGGTTGGTCTCGGCCACGCCGTCCTGGAGCGAGAAATAGGGATCATCGAAACGCGTCGAGACGGGCACATGCCCGTCGCGCCAGTCGATCTGCGCCCGCTGGTCTGTCATCGTCTTCTGTCCTATGCCGTCGGCGGTGACGATGCGTCGGGAAACGGGGGATTGGCAATGGTGGACGTGACCGTCTTCGGGGCCGGGGCCTTTGGCCTGTCTGTGGCCTGGTGCTGTGCGCGGCGCGGGGCCCGGGTACGCGTGGTCGATCCGGGTGGCGTAGGGGCCGGGGCCTCGGGCGGTATCGTCGGGGCGCTGGCCCCGCATGTGCCCGAGCAGTGGAACGAGAAGAAGGCGTTCCAACTTGAAAGCCTGTTGATGGCCGAGGCGTTCTGGGACGAGGTCGAACGGATCGGCGGCCTGTCGCCTGGCTATGGCCGCACCGGACGCTGGCAGCCGGTGGCGGATGACGAGGCGCTTGCCCGTGCAAAGGCCAGGGCCGAGGGCGCGGGGCAACTCTGGCGAGGCCGCGCCACCTGGGAAGTGATCCGGAGGCCAGGCGGAGACTGGGTGCCAGAAACGCCCACCGGTTACCTGATCCATGATACGTTGACGGCGCGGCTGCATCCCGCAAAGGCCTGTGACGCGCTGGCTGCGGCCATCCGTGCAAAGGGGGGCGAGATCGTGCCCGAGGGCAGGGGCGAAGGGCAGATCCTCCACGCCACCGGCTGGCAGGGTCTGGCGGACTTGACCGCGCGGCACACGCGCCTGGTGGGCGCGGGCATCAAGGGACAGGCTGTGTTGCTGGACCATGACGCCGCGCGGATGCCGCAACTTTTCGTGGATGGCTTGCACATCGTACCCCACGCGGACGGGACGGTGGCCATCGGATCGACGACGGAACGTGAATTCGACATCCCCGATGTCACCGACGCCCAGTGCGAGACCCTGCTGGCGCGTGCCCGGGGTGCCCTGCCCGCCTTGGCCGATGCGCCCGAACTGCGCCGTTGGGCCGGCGTGCGTCCGCGCAGTCGCACCCGCGCGCCGATGCTGGGGCGCCATCCGTTCCGTGACGGCGAGTTCCTGGCCAATGGCGGGTTCAAGATCGGCTTCGGTATGGCCCCGCTTGCGGGCGAGGTCATGGCCGATCTCGTGCTGGAGGGCCGCGACCGTATCCCGGCCTCGTTCGACCCGCGCGCCAGCCTGTAGGCCCTTGCGATCAGCGGCGCGCCATGGCCCGCAGTTGATCCATCAGGTCGGTCAGCATCCGCACCGAGGCCTCGTTGACCAGTTCATCATTCTCGTCAAAGGCGTCGCCGCTGCCCGCGATCAGCACCTCGGGGCCGGGGAGCACCACGGGACGGAACGGGTTCAGGCAAAGCCGCAGCGAGGATTGCGATCGTTCGCCGCCCGCACGCCCGGCTGTCGCCGACATGATGGCGACCGGTTTGTCGCGCCAGGGGTTGCCCTTGGTCCGGCTGACCCAGTCGAGGGCGTTCTTCATCACACCCGACAGCGCCTTGTTGTATTCCGGGCACGAAATGATGACGGCCTCGGCCCCGCTGACCTGGTCGGACAAGGTCTGAACCTTTTCGGGAATTCCGTTTTCCTCGACATCGCCATTGTAGAGGGGCAGGTCCAGGTCGCCCTCCATGAATTCCGTGGGGTCGTAGATACGGGACGCCACACGCATCAGTTTGGTGTTGGTCGAAGTGCGGCGCAAGGACCCGGACAGGCCGAGAAGGTAGGACATGGGGTTCCCTCTTGTCTTGGTTTAGCTGCCACATAGCCGTACGGCCCCGGCTTGCCACCCCGCGCTGCGTGGCACATGGTTGTGCGGAATTGCGAAGGGGAGCGCGGAATGGCCTGTCACGGTGGCGAAATCCTGGTGGCGCAGTTGCATCGGCTGGGGGTGCGGCGGGTGTTCTCGGTACCCGGCGAGAGCTTCCTTGCCGCGCTCGACGGTCTGCATGACAGCGGCATCGCCAATATCGTGTGCCGTCAGGAGGGCGGCGCGGCCATGATGGCCGAGGCCCATGGCAAGATGATCGGCCAGCCAGGCGTCTGTTTCGTCACTCGCGGACCGGGCGCCACCAATGCCAGCGCGGGCATCCATATCGCGCGGCAGGATAGCACGCCGATGGTGATGTTCGTGGGGCAGATCGCGCGCGATCACCGCGACCGCGAGGCCTTTCAGGAAATCGACTATCGCACCATGTTCGGCGGGTTGGCCAAGTGGGTCGCGGAGGTCGACCAGACCGAGCGCCTGCCGGAATACATCGCCCGGGCCTTTTCCGTCGCGGCCAGCGGGCGGCCCGGTCCGGTGGTTCTGGCCCTGCCCGAGGACATGCTGTCGGCCCCTGTGGACCCGCCGGCGATTCGCGCGCGCCAGTCAGAACTGGCGCCGTCACATTCCAGCACCGCAAAGGATGCGCTTGACTGGCTTGCCCGCGCGGAGCGTCCGCTGGTCGTGGTGGGCGGGCCACACTGGTCGCAAGACGCGGCGCGGGACCTTGCGGCCTTTGCCGAAACCCAGGGCCTGCCGGTGGCGCTGGGCTTTCGGCGGCAGGATTATCTGGACAACCGCCATCGCTGCTACGCGGGGGACCTGAACGTCGGGATGAACCCGGCGCTGGCCGAGCGGGTCAAGGCGGCAGACGCGATACTGGTCATCGGCTCGCGGCTGGGGGATATCGAAACGCGCGGTTACACGCTGATCGACCCTGCCGATCCCCATTGCCAAATCTGCCATGTCCATGCTGACCCGGGCGAACCGGGCCGGGTCTACCAGCCCGACCTGGCGGTCACGGCGGATGCTGCCAGCTTCATCAGCGCCTTGTCGCAGCTGCCTGCCTGCGGGCGGGACTGGGCGGACTGGACCGGTTCGGCACGCGCCGATTACGAGGCCTGGGTGGCACCGCAGGAAACCCCCGGGGCGGTAAAACTGGAAGAGGTGGTCCTTTGGCTGTCGAAAACCTTGCCGGAGGACGCGATCCTGACAAACGGCGCGGGCAATTACGCGGCATGGCTGCATCGGTATTTCTGCTACAAGCGCTACGGGACCCAGTTGGCCCCGACCAGCGGCTCCATGGGATATGGGTTTCCGGCGGGTGTCTCGGCTTCGATCGAACATCCTGACCGGGACGTGATCTGTTTCGCGGGCGACGGATGCTTCCAGATGACCCTGAACGAGATGTCGACCGCCGTGCAGCACGGGGCCACGCCTATCGTGATCGTGGCGAACAACGGCCGCTATGGCACGATCCGCATGCACCAGGAAAAGACCTATCCGGGCCGGGTTTCGGGCACTCAACTGGCCAACCCGGATTTCGCCGCGCTTGCCCGCGCCTATGGCGGACATGGCGAGGTCGTTTCGGCGACGGCGGATTTCCCGGCCGCCTTCGACCGTGCGCGCCTGGCCGGTACGCTCGCGGTGATCGAGTTGCAGGTGGACGAGGACGCATTGTCGACAACGATGCGGCTGTCGGATCTGGCCACAGTGGTCTAACCGGTCAGTTGATCGTGCAGCTTGCTGCCGATCTCCTCGATCTGATCGGTTGTGATGGTCAAGGGCGGTGAGAGGCACAGGCTGTCACCCACCGGCCGCGCGATCAGGCCCTTTTCCCAAAGCCCTTCATAGGCCGCGCGCCCGGCATCGCCGACGGCGCCTTTCGTTTCCAGCTGGACCGCGCCGACGATGCCGTAATTGCGAATATCCACCACGCCGGGCAGACCCTTGAGGGCGTGCAGCATGTCTTCCCACGGGGCGGCCATGGCGGCGGCATTCTCGAATATGCCCTCGTCGCGGTAGACATCCAGCGTCGCGATGCAGGCGGCCGAGGCCAGCGGATGGCCCGAATAGGTATAGCCGTGGAAAAGGTCGGGCATCTTGGGAGGGCCGGTCAGGAAGGCCTCGCGCACCTCTTTCGTGACCAAGACGCCGCCCATGGGGACGGTCGCGTTGGTCATGCCCTTGGCGCAGGTGATCAGGTCGGGTTTCACGCCAAAGCCCTGGTAGGCGAAGGCGTTGCCGGTGCGCCCGAAGCCGGTGATGACCTCATCGAAGATGAGCAGGATGCCGTGGGCGTCGCAGATTTCGCGCAGGCGATCCAGGTAGCCTTTTGGCGGCGGATAGACCCCGCCTGCGCCGCTGACGGGTTCAACGATAACGGCGGCGATCGTGTGGCCCCCATGCAGATCACACAGGCGTTGCAGGTCGTCGGCCAGTTCGGCGCCGTTGTCCGGCAGTCCGCGCGAAAAGGCGTTCCCGGGCAGGGATGTTTGCCGCAAATGCGCGGTGGCGGGATAGAGCGTGCCGAACTGCCCCTTGTTCAGCCCCAGCCCGCCCACGGAAAGCCCGCCGAAATTGATCCCGTGATAGGCCTTTTCGCGTCCCACCAGAAGGCGGCGCTCTCCCTCGCCCCGGTGGTGGTGATAGGCCAGCGCGATCTTGAGCGCGGTATCGACGGATTCGGACCCGGAATTGGTGAAAAAGACATGGTCGAAGCCCGGCGCCAGGTCGGTCACGCGCGCGGCGGCCTCGAAGGCGATCGGGTGGCCCTGGTTGAAACTGTGGGCGAAGTCGAGCTGGGCGGCCTGGCGCTGAATCGCCTGCGTGATCTTCGGGTGGGCATGGCCTGCATTGCAGCACCAGAGGCCGCCGGTGCCGTCGAACAGCGTCCTGCCATCGACCGAGGTGTAATAGCAGCCCTCAGCCTTGTGCAGCAGCCGGGGGTTGTCCTTGAACCGGCGGCTTGCCGTGAAGGGCATCCAGAAACTGTCAAGATCGTTCGGAACACGGATCGTGTCGGGCATGGGGCACCTCTTGTCCTTTGGCGAGACGGTGGCACGGGTCGGGGGCGCTGGCAATATAGCGAAACGGGCGCGCCCCGAGGCGCGCCCGTTCATCATGTTCAGGCCGTTGGGTTTATTCGGCGGGGACCGCATGGCCCGCGGCGGGCCGGCGGAAGTGGCGCCGGTTCAGGTGAAAGACCAAGGCGATCATGGCCACCTGGAAAGCGATGGCGACACCGCTGAAGGCCCAGTATGCGACGCCGAATTTGGCGATCAGGCCAGCGCCGACAAGGCCCTTGTTGATCCAGAAGTGGGTCATGACCGACAGGGCGACACCGGGGCAGACCAGTGCGTAGGCGCCGGGCGAATTGCCGTCACCACGCAGGTAAGCGTCGGCGTAGTTCTGACGGCGCAGCACCAGCAGGCCAAGGGCCAGGAAGACACCCTGCACGGCCAGGATCATGGTGGTCATCATCAGGTTGTCAGCCGGGGCGCCGTTGGCCTCGAAAGTGGTGTGCAGGCCATGGCTCTGACGCAGCATCATGATGCCCAACACGGTCAGGATCGGAACGACGACCATCAGGGTCGGGGCGCTTTCCTTGGCGGTGCCGTGGTGCAGCATCGAGTTGAATGCCAGCACGGCGGCGACCACTGCATAAAGCGCTGCAATGGTGCCCACGGTGATCGACAGGATCAGGGATATGCCCACGGTCAGCGGCACGGTGCTCATGGCGGCGGGGGCGGCCAGGCCGACGGCGACCATCGACAGCGCGAAGGCGGGCAGAAGCTGGGCGAAGGAATTGTTCGCGGTCACGTCGAAGACGCCACCTTCGGACAAGACGCGGCCCAGGAAGGCACCGATGCGGCGGAACGCGATCCAGCCGATCAGTGCAAAGGCCACCAGTGCCATCGGGAAGAGGTACTCCACGACGCCCCAGAGGCCGGGCACGAAGACGAGGCCCAGGATGAACATGGCATTCACCGTCATGGCCAACGCCAGCGGCATGGCCAGCAGGGTGGTCTCCGCGTTGGAATTGACCAGCTTGTCGAATTTCTCGGTCTTGGAGAAGGCCGAAAGCCGGGTCAGGTTCCAGATCAGCAGCTTGATATTGAGGAAGGCGAAGCCGGCGATGCCGGTGACGGCCACGAGGATCGCGGCCTGAAGCGGCAGCCCGCCGGTTTGGAAGGCCGCCATGATGTCCTCGAACACGGGCACAGGCTGGTCGGGATGCGGCACCCAGAACATCAGGTACATGAAGAAGGTGACCGCGAGGCCACCGGCCCCCAGCGAGGCCAGGAAGTAGAGCGGCGAATAGGCGTCCGCCGGACGGTGCGTGGTGTGGGACATGGTTGCCTCCTGATACATGGCAAATTCGTAATATTTGGAATATGGACGAGCCAAAAATATATGTCAATAGTGAAATGTAATGGACGTCTAGGTGGTGTCTGAGGCGGCAATGCGATCAATATCTTGTGGATAATCTCCGGCCAGCACCCATATAAGCGCGTGGTGCGTTGACAGAAATGGAAAACGCAGCCCACCATGATCACCGGACAGGAATCAGACACGAGAAACCCGCCCATGCGGTTCACCCGCCTCAGACTCAATGGCTTCAAGAGCTTCGTTGACCCCACCGACCTGGTGATAGCGGATGGGCTGACCGGGGTCGTCGGGCCCAACGGTTGCGGAAAGTCCAATCTGCTGGAGGCACTGCGCTGGGTCATGGGCGAGAACCGTCCCACCGCCATGCGCGGTGGCGGGATGGAGGACGTGATCTTTGCCGGCGCGGCCACGCGGCCCGCGCGCAACCATGCCGAGGTCTCGCTGCACCTCGACAATTCCGACCGGCTGGCGCCCGCCGCGTTCAATGACCAGGGAAACCTTGACATCATCCGTCGCATCACCCGCGACGTGGGCAGCGCCTACAAGGTCAGCGGCAAGGACGTCCGTGCGCGCGACGTCCAGATGCTCTTCGCCGATGCGTCGACCGGCGCGCATTCGCCCGCGTTGGTCCGGCAGGGCCAGATCAGCGAGTTGATTAACGCCAAGCCCAAGGCACGCCGTCGCATCCTGGAAGAGGCGGCGGGAATTTCCGGCCTCTACCAGCGGCGCCACGAGGCCGAATTGAAGTTGAAGGGCTCGGAAACCAACCTCGCGCGGGTCGATGACGTGATCGAACAACTGGCCGCTCAGTTGCAGCAACTGGCTCGCCAGGCCCGCCAGGCCGCACGTTATCGCGCGATCGGCGAGGAATTGCGTCAGGCCGAGGGGCTCTTGCTCTATCGCCGCTGGCAAGAGGCCGACGTGGCCCGTGCCGAGGCCGAGGCGGCGCTGACGGAAAAAACGACATGGGCCGGGCGTACCGAGGCTGCAGCGCGGGAGGCGGCCAAGGCGCGTGCCGAAGCCGAGGAGGCCCTGCCCCCCCTGCGCGAGGAAGAGGCCATTGCGGCGGCTGTCCTGCAGCGATTGCAGGTTCAGCGTGATACGCTCAACGACCAGGAAACGCGCGCGAAACAGACCATCGAGACCCTGACAGCGCGGATCGAACAGCTGACCCGCGACATGGACCGTGAGGCCGGGTTGAACAGGGACGCGGGCGAAACCATCGAGCGGTTGGAATGGGAGGCCCGCGAACTTGCCAAGGCGGGTGAAGGCCACGCCGCCAAGCTGGAAGCGGCACAGTCCGAGGCCCATGACGCTGCCCAGGTCCTGCAAGACCGTGAGACTGACCTGAGCCAGTTGACCGAGGACGTGGCCCGCCTGGCCGCGCGGCACCAATCTGCCAATCGCCTGATCGGAGACAATCGAAAGACCCTCGAAAAGGCCGAATCCGAAGCGGCGCGCGCCAAGGCCGCACAGGAAGAAGCGCAAGCGGCGCTGGAGAAGGCCGCCACGGATCATGCTGCCGCGCAAGAGGCCGAAACCACCGCTCGCGCCACTGCCGAAAGGGCCGAACAGGTCCTGTCCGAAGCCGAGACCGCCCGCGGTGAAACCCAGGGCCGCGAGGCTGATGCCCGCGCACAGAGGTCCGAGGCCGAGGGCGAGGCCAATGCGCTGCGCGCCGAGGTGGGCGCACTGGCCAAGATGGTGGACAGGGATGCCGAGGAAGGCGCACAGCTGCTTGACCAGCTGCGGGTTGAGGGCGGCTATGAAAAGGCGCTTGGCGCGGCCTTGGCGGACGATCTGCGTGCGCCGGTGGTCGAGGATGCCGAAAGCTCGGGCTGGGTTGCCTTGCCCGGCTATACCCAACCCCAGGCGTTGCCCGAAGGGACAATGTCGCTGACCAATTTCGTCTCGGTTCCGCCGGTCCTGGTGCGCCGGATGGGGCAGGTAGGGCTGGTGGACGCCGCCGATGGCCCGGTCCTGCAAAAGGACCTTTTGCCCGGTCAGCGCCTTGTCAGCATGGCGGGCGACCTTTGGCGCTGGGACGGCTTCCGGTCGGCGGCGGAAGACGCGCCCTCGGCCGCTGCTTTGCGCCTTCAGCAACTCAATCGGCTGGTGGAACTCAAGCGCGACCTGGAAGAGGCCAATGCCAAGGCCCATGGTGCGCGCCTGGCCCATGACAGCCTGACCGAGCGCATGGCGGACCTGACCGAGGCAGAACGTACCGCCCGCGAGGCGCGCCGCGCGGCGGATGCCCAGGTGGCCGAGGCCGCCCGTGCCCTGAGCCGTGCCGAGGCCGATCGCAACCTGGCCGAGGGCAAGCTGGAAAGCTCGGGCCTTGCCGTGACGCGCAACGAGGACGAGGCGCAGGCCGCCCGGAAAGCCTTGTCCGAGGCCGAGGCGGGTTTGGAGACCCTTGGTGATCTTGACGCTGCGCGCGCCAATGTCGAGGACGTCAAGATGACCGTCGAGGCGGCGCGTATGACCATGATGGCCAAGCGGTCGGCCCATGACGAACTGCGCCGCGAGGGCGAGGCGCGTCTCAAGCGCAGCCAGGAGGTCACAAAGGAGATATCGGGCTGGAAGCATCGGTTGGAAACCGCGTCGAAACGCTCGGCCGAGCTGGAGGACAGGCGCGCGACCAGCGAGGAAGAGTTGCAGGTCGCGCACTCGGCTCCCGAGGAGATCGCGGCCCAGCGCGCGGCTTTGACCGAGGAGATTACGGTTGCCGAGAATCGCCGTCAGGTCGCTGCCGATGCGCTGGCCGGGGGCGAGACGGCCCTGCGCGAGGCCGGTCTGACCGAACGCGAGGCCGAGCGTGTCGCCGGAGAGGCCCGCGAGGCCCGGGCCCGCGCCGAGGCCCGCGCCGAGGCCGCGCGCGAGACGGTAGAGACTGCGGCCGAACGCATCATGGAGGCGCAGGAGGTCACGCCGGACAAGCTGTTGGCGCGGCTGGATACCGATCCGGCCAAGATCCCCGGTGCCGAGAAGATCGAGGCCGACGTGACCCGCCTGCGCCGTCAGCGCGACGCCTTGGGCGCGGTGAACCTGCGTGCCGAGGAGGACGCCCGCGAGGTGCAGGAAGAGCACGATTCCCTGCTCAAGGAGAAGACCGACCTGGAAGACGCGATCCGCGCCCTGAGGTCCGGCATCGCCAGCCTGAACAAGGAAGGCCGGGAACGGCTGCTGACGGCGTTCGAGCAGGTGAACGAGAATTTCGGGATGCTGTTCAAGCACCTTTTCGGCGGCGGTGAGGCCAAGCTGGTCATGGTTGAAAGCGACGACCCTCTGGATGCCGGGCTGGAGATCATGTGCCAGCCGCCGGGCAAGAAACTCTCGACCCTCAGCCTGCTGTCAGGTGGGGAACAGACCCTGACCGCGCTGGCGCTGATCTTCGCCGTCTTCCTGGCGAATCCCGCGCCGATCTGCGTGCTCGATGAGGTGGACGCGCCGCTGGACGACGCCAACGTGGGCAGGTTCTGCGACCTTCTCGACGAGATGTGCCGTCGCACCGACACCCGCTTTTTGATCATCACGCACCATGCTGTGACGATGAGCCGGATGGACCGCCTGTTCGGGGTCACGATGCAGGAACAGGGGGTCAGTCAGCTGGTTTCCGTCGACCTGAAATCCGCCGAGAAGATGGTCGCCTGACCGCGGTAGAGCCGGCGAGACCCCGCTTTTTGCCGGCCCGGCAAATGCGCCCCGCCCGCCGTCCCGGAAGAGGGCTCTGATCCCATCGCGCAAGCGCGACTCTCTCTCGGTTTTTTCGACCCGGAGAAACCGGACGTCAGAGCGCGTCGAGAAGGTCGCGGGTGGGCCAGGCGTCGGCGGGCAGTCCGCGGCGGACCTGTTCCTTTTGCACCGCGTCGCGGGTCATCGCGCCGATGATGCCGTCGATGCCGCCGACGTCATAGCCGCGCGCGACGAGTTTCTCCTGCAGCGCGATGATTTCCTGACCGGAAAGCCCCGGGTCCGGGTTGCCGGGATCGAAGCGTGGCGCACCTTCCAGGATATTGGCGAAATAGGCGGCGGTGAGCACATAGACGAAGCTCTTGTTCCACTCGAAATAGACGTTGAAATTCGGGTAGGCGAGAAAGGCCGGGCCCTTGCGGCCCATGGGCAGGAGCACCGCGCTTTCGAGATTCTGGTGCAGGCTGCCGGTGCGCGCGGTGACACCCATGGCGGCCCAGTCCGAAGTGGGACGCGGCTGGTCAAGCCCGGTCAGCGACCAGTCGAGAGTGTCGGGCACGCGGATTTCCTGGAGCCAGGGGGCGTCCGCCCGCCAGCCGAGATCCGAAAGCATGGCCGCCCCGGACATCAGCGCATCAGCCGATGAGGTCTTGAGCGTCACACGTCCGTCGCCATCACCATCGATGCCATTTGTCAGGATATCCTCTGGCAACATCTGGACCTGGCCGATCTCGCCGGCCCAGGCGCCGGTGGTGGTGTCGGGGTCAAAGCTCCCTCGCGCGAAAAGCTCAAGCGCGGCGAAGACATGAGGCCGGAAGAGGTCGGGGCGGCGGCAGTCGTGGGCGAGGGTGACCAGCGCATCGCGCGTGTTGTAATCGCCCTGCACCTGACCGAAGTCGGTCTCGAAGGCCCAGAAGGCCAACAGGACGCCCCGGCTGACACCATATCGCGCTTCGATCCGGTCAAAGAGACTGTCAAGCTGGTTGGCGTAGTACTTGCCGTTGTCCACCCTGTACTGGGCGATCAGGCGGTCCGAGAAATCGATGAAATTCAGCTGGAAATGGCCTTGGCGGCGGTCGGCGGCGATGACATCGGGGTCGCGGCGCGTGCCGCGGAAGAAACCGTCTACGGTTGCCCGTTGGTGGCCGCGGTTCACGGCCTCGGCCCGCAGTTCATTGACGAAAGTGGAAAAGCTGCCGCCGCAGGTCTGGGCGGCGGCGGGGCCGGCGAGCAGGGAAAGGACAAGAGCAAGGGCGCGCATGCGGGACTCCGGTATTCTATGGTACGGAGCCTAGCAAGTTGTCTCGGCCGGGCAAGGGCGCATGACGGCCGGGCCCGGCGGCGCGCGGGCGGCCGCCGGGCGGTCATGCCAGATCCGGCCTGGCTTGCGTCAGGCTACGGACTGCAGGCGTTCGCGCCCATGTGGTGCGTCGTGGTCCAGGACCGGATTTATGGGAATGATCCGGCTGGGGTTAATCGTTTCGTGGCTGTAGTGGTAGTGTTCGACGATGTGGCCCATGTGGACGGTTTCCGACACCGGCCCATCGGGGGCCTGCCATTGGTAAAGCTCGCGGGTGAAAGCCCAAAGGTTGGGATAGTCGATCAGCCGCTTTCGGTTGCACTTGAAGTGCAAATGATAGACGGGGTCGAACCGTATCAGCGTGGTCCAGAGCCGCCAGTCGGCCTCGGTGATGCGGTCACCCATCAGGTAGCGGTTGCGCGACAGGTGCTCTTCCAGCCACCCGAGGCTGTCGAACAGGGGATGCACGGCGGCGTCATAGGCCTCTTGCGTGGTTGCGAAGCCGGACTTGTAGACGCCGTTGTTCACAGTGTCATAGATGCGAGCGTTGATCGGCTCGATCGCGTCGCGCAGGTCTGCTGGCCAATAATCGTCGCTATTGCCCGTCAGCCCGTCGAAGGCCGAATTGAACATGCGGATGATCTCGGAACTTTCGTTCGAGACGATGGTCTCGCGCTGCCGGTCCCAGAGGATCGGCACGGTGACGCGGCCCGAGATCTCGGGATCGGCCTTGAGATAGATGTCACGGGCGAAAGGCAGCCCGTAGAGTTGGTCGCCCGTGGCGCCGTCGAAATCCGTCTCGAAGGTCCAACCATCCGAAAGCATATGGGGATGCACGACCGAGACGCCGATGTGATCTGTCAGGCCCTTCAGCTGGCGGAACACCAGCGCACGGTGTGCCCATGGGCAGGCGTAGGAAACGTAGAGGTGATACCGGCCACTTTCTGCCTTGAAGCCGCCCTCGCCGGACGGTCCGGGTTTGCCGTCGGGGGTAAGCCAGTTGCGAAAGCGCGAGGTATCACGCTTGAAGGCGCCACCTGTCGACTTGGTATCGTACCAGGTGTCTTCCCACTTGCCGTTGACGAGCTGGCCCATGGCAGCCTCCCTTGATTGTTCTGGGGTGAAAATAGGGCCAAGCGGATCGCGCGCAAAGGGCGAGGAATGCGCATCTAACCCCGCACATGCGCACAGGCGCTGCCGGCCGGCGCAGGTCTGCGCTGGTGGTTGGGGCGCGATGGCGCCCTGAACATCACGGAGGCCGCGCGCAGTGGTCGCGGACCTGTCTTGACGTGGAACGCTTTCACCTCATGCTGTGTCCCGGAGTAGGAGGATTCGATGACCGATTTTCTGCCGGAAGAGTTGCAGCGCGAGTTGAGTGCCGCCCAGCGACGGGCCGAGGTCCGCAAGAGCCGCCTGCGCGTCGAGGCAGGCGGCGTGCATTACCGCGTTCTACGGCTGCGCAAGTCCGGCTTTTCGGTCGATATCGAGGATGCGCCGAATTTGCGCGGACTGGTCGACCTTTACGACGGTTCGCGCCACCTGTCGCAATGCCTGATCGTTGCCGCCGAGGCGGAGGGCGACCTGATGCATTACGAGTTCAAGCGCAACACCGCCTCGGGCGATGGTGCCCCGCTCGACTACGAACGTGACGAGGATGCCCCGATCGCCCTCTTGCCGCGTTGATCGCTTCACTGCAGGTCGGAAAAAGCCTTTGACAGGCGTTCGAGGGCCTCTTTTACCCTTGCCTTCTGGGTGCCCAGATTGAACCGCATGAAGGTTTCGCCGCCGGTTCCCAGTGTGTGCCCGGGGGTCGCCGCGATGCGGGCGCTGTCCCGTAGCCGGGCGTGGATCTCGGCCTGATCCATGCCGGTTCCGGCGAAATCGACCCAGGCCAGGTAGGTGCTTTCCATCGGCATTGCCCTGAGCCCCGGTATCGCGTCGACCCCGGTGCAGAACAGGTCGCGGTTGACTTGCAGATAAGGCACCAGCTGGTCCACCCAGGCCGCGCCCTCGGGGCTGTAGGCGGCACGTGTCAGCGTGACGCCCAGCAGATTCGGGCTGATGTCGAAGCCGCGGAAGTACCGGTTGAACCGGGCGCGCAGGTCGGGGTCGGGGATGATCATGTAACCGGTGCGCGCACCCGCGATGGAGAAGGTCTTGGACGCCGCGCTCATCGTCACCAGCCGCGATTCGATCCCTGGGACGGCCAGGTGCGACGGCAGGAAGCTGTGGCCTTCGAAAACAAGATCGCCGTGCACTTCGTCCGAGACCAGCAGCAGCTCGTGGCGTTCACAGAACGCGGCCATGTCCCGCAATTCCGCGCGCGTCCAGACGCGGCCGGCGGGATTGTGCGGTGAACTGATCAGCAGGATCTTTTCCTTGCCGGTCATGCGCGCCTCAAAGGAGTCGAAGTCCAGCGCGTAGACACCATCCCGGACCACCAGCGGGAGTTCGGTCACCACGCGTTCGGTCCGGCCGATCTTGGCGGCGAATTCATGGTAGACGGGGGTAAGGATCGCCACGTGATCGCCGGGTTCGGTGAAGCACTGGATGGTCAGTGCGATCGCATTGCCCAGCCCGTAGGTCGTGAAAATCCAGTCGGTGTCGATGTCCCAGCCATGGCGCGCGTCCTGCCACCATCGGATCGACTCGTGGAACGTGTCCAAGTCGCAGAAATAACCGTAATCAGCGCGCTCCATCAGCCCGCGCATGGCATCTTGCAGGAAACCCGGTGCTTCGAAATCCTTGTCGGCAATCCACATCGGCAGGCCCTCGTCAGGCGAGATTCCGAAGGCGGATTGCATCATGTCCCACTTTGTGGAGCCGGAGCCGATGCGGTGGGTCAGTGTGTCGAAGCTCATTGGTTCCTCGTGTATTGGCCGGATGCGAAGCTATCTGTCCCCGCGCCAAGTGCAAGGGGCGCGTATTGCGCCCCGTGGTGCAATCACATAAATGGCTTCTCATGAGTCTGAGACCGATCCTGATCCACCCTGATCCGCGCCTGAAAAAGGTTGCGACGCCGGTTGCCCAAGTGACTGACGACATCCGGCGCCTGGCCGACGACATGCTGGAAACCATGTATGACGCGCCGGGCATCGGGCTGGCCGCGCCGCAGGTGGGTGTGATGGATCGGCTGCTGGTGATGGATTGTATCAAGGACCCCGAGGCGACGCCCGAGCCCATGGTCCTGATTAACCCCGAGGTTACCGAGACGTCGGAGGAAACCAACGTCTACGAGGAGGGTTGCCTGTCCATACCGGAACAGTTCGCGGACGTGGAACGCCCCGCCGAGGTGACGGTCAAGTGGCTGGGGCTGGACGGGCAGACACACAGCGAGCACTTCGACGGGCTCTGGGCGACCTGCGTGCAGCACGAGATCGACCACCTGAACGGCAAGCTCTTCATCGATTACCTCAAGCCTCTAAGGCGGCAGATGATCACGCGTCGGATGGTCAAGCTCAAGCGCGAGAAGGCCCGCGCCTGAATGTCGCCGCGCCCCTTTGTTCGCTGGCCCGACAAGCTTCTGCGCACTCCCGCGCACCCGGTGGAGGCGATCACGGACGACATCCGCAGTCTCTGGGATGAAATGGTCGAGGCCATGGATGCGATGCCCGGGGTCGGCCTGGCGGCGGTGCAGCTTGGCGTGCCGTTGCGGCTGGCTGTGGTGGATGCGAGTGACAAGCGCGGACAGTCGATCCGCATGGCCAACCCGGAGGTGCTTCATGCCAGCGTCGAACTGCGCGAGCACCAAGAGGCCTCGCCCAACCTGCCCGGCGTCTCGGCGGTCATCTCGCGGCCGCGCGCCGTCACGGTGCGGTTCATGGATGAAAGCGGGACCTATGACCGGCGGGATTTCGTGGGGCTCTGGGCGACCAGTGTGCAGCACCAGATCGACCACTTGAACGGGCGCATGTATTTCGATCACCTGTCGCGTCTGAAACGCGACCGGCTGATCGGCAAGGCCCGGAAGCTGCGGGTCGGCTAGCAGGAGGACCGCATGCGCATCGTTTTCATGGGATCGCCCGATTTTTCCGTGCCGGTGCTTGAGGCCTTGGCGGGGGCGGGTCACGAGATCGCGTGCGTCTACTGCCAGCCGCCCCGGCCGGCAGGGCGCGGCAAGAAACGCCGCCCGACCCCTGTGCAGGCGCGGGCAGAGGTGATGGGCCTGCCGGTGCGCCATCCGGTGTCGTTGAAGGGGGCGTCTGAACAGGCGGATTTCGCCGCGCTAGGCGCGGATGTCGCCGTGGTCGTGGCCTATGGTCTTTTGCTTCCGCAGGCCATTCTGGATGCGCCGGCGCATGGCTGTCTGAACATCCATGCCTCGCTTCTGCCGCGCTGGCGCGGTGCGGCGCCGATCCACCGTGCGGTCATCGAGGGGGATAGCGAAACCGGGGTCTGCATCATGCAGATGGAGGCGGGGCTGGACACTGGCCCTGTTCTGCTGCGCGAGTCCACGCTGATCGGTTCGGAGGAAACGACCGGACGGCTTCATGACCGGCTATCGGCCATGGGCGCGCGGTTGATCGTCGCGGCGCTTGGCGATCTCGACGGGTTGACGCCCGTCCCCCAACCAGAAGAGGGCGTGACCTACGCGGTCAAGATCGACAAGGCCGAGGCGCGGGTGAATTGGTCCGACGCCACCGACCGGATCGTGCGTCAGATCAACGGCCTGTCGCCCTTTCCCGGCGCCTGGAGCGATATCGGCGGCGAGCGGATAAAGTTCCTGCGCGCCCGGCGGGCGGACCGCAACCTGCCCGCCGGGCACATATCGGCCGATGGCGGTTTCTCCGTTGGGTCCGGGGATGGCGCCGTCGAAATTCTCGAACTGCAGCGTCCGGGCAGGCGGCCCGCGCCGGTGTCCGAAGTGCTCAAGGGCTGGCAGCCGCCCGAAACCGCCTAGCCTTTGAAGGGCGCCATGCCCAAGCGCGCCAGTTCGTCGGCGCGTTCGTTCTCGGGGTGGCCGGCATGGCCCTTGACCCATTCCCAGGTCACATCATGGCGCGCCGCGGCGGCGTCCAGCGCCTGCCAGAGTTCGGCATTCTTGACGGGCTTCTTCTGGGCCGTCTTCCAACCCTTGGCCTTCCACCCGTGAATCCATTTCGTGATTCCGTCTTTGACGTAGTTGCTGTCGGTCACGATCGTAACGCGGCTGGGCCGTGACAGCGCGTTCAGCGCCTCGGTCGCGGCCATGAGTTCCATGCGGTTGTTGGTGGTTCCCGCTTCGCCGCCCGAAAGTTCTTTCTCGCGCAGCACGCGGTCGCCATCGCGGGCCTGTAACAGCGCGCCCCAGCCACCGGGGCCGGGATTGCCCGAACAGGCACCGTCTGTGAACGCGAAAAGATCAGGCATGGGCGGTCAGGGTGATCCCAGGGTCGTGATTGTCGCGACGGCTCTTTGCCTTGGCGATGCCCCGGAATGCAACCGGGAAAACGGCCCGCGCAGACCGCGGTTCACAGGATCACTGGCAACAGGCATAGCACGACCACCAGTGTCAGTGGCAGCCGCAGCGCCATCCACCAGCGCGGAGCCAACCCCGCGTTCCAGAAGAACCAGTCCAGCAACAGAAGTCCGGCAAAGCCCGTGGCGAGGTTGACCGCGGCGGTGACCGCGCCGCCCCCCACCATGAAGAAGGCCCAAAGCGCAGGGAGCACCGACAGAGCATAGCCGATCGCCGCCAGTCGGCCAGTCGCCCGGGTCGCGAAACCCCAGAGGACCCCGGCCATGAAGGCAAGGATCACTGTGCCATAGGCGATCTGGATGTAGGGTCCTATGAAGCGCCCGCCGAGCCGCGTCATCCATTGCATCCCCAAATCCGGGAGCAACACGGTCACTGCCCCCCAGAGAAAGGGCAGAAGCCCGGCAAAGCCGAGCACGAGGGCGGAGCGGGGTATATCCTTCATGGCGCAATAGATGATCCGGACGCCCGCGCTTGGCAAGCGGGCAGGTGCCTCAGGCCGGTTCGCGCAGGGCGCGGGGCACCTTGAATTCCACGTCTTCGCGGGCGGTTTCGACGGTTTCGACCGTGACATCGTAGCGATCGCGGAAGGTGTCGATCACCTCGTTGATCAATGCCTCGGGGGCCGAGGCACCCGCGGTGATGGCAACCGAAGCGATCCCGTCAAGCGCGCGCCAGTCGATGTCCGCAGCCCGCTGGACCAGCTGTGCATAAGGACAGCCCGCCTTGCGCCCCACCTCGACCAGTCGCCGGGAATTCGAGGAATTGGGCGCGCCCACCACCAGAAGGGCATCGGCCCGGGGCGCCACGGCCTTGACGGAGTCCTGCCGGTTCGTGGTGGCGTAGCAGATATCTTCCTTGTGGGGGCCGATGATATTGGGAAACCGCGCCTGCAGGGCGGCGACGATATCGGCCGTGTCATCCACAGACAGCGTGGTCTGCGTGACGAAGGCCAGCCTTTCGGGGTCGCGCACCTGCACCCGGGCCACGTCGTCGACGGTTTCCACGAGCAGGACCTCGCCCTCGGGCAGCTGGCCCATGGTGCCCACGGTTTCGGGGTGACCGGCGTGGCCGATCATGATCATCTGAAGGCCGTTCTCGGCGTGGCGGGCGGCCTCTATGTGCACCTTAGACACCAGAGGGCAGGTGGCATCGACATAGATCATCTTGCGCTTTGCGGCCTCTGCCGGAACGGCCTTGGGCACGCCATGGGCCGAGAAGATCACCGGGCGATCATCCGGGCACTCGTCCAGTTCCTCGACAAAGACCGCACCCTTGGCGCGCAGGTCGTCAACCACGTATTTGTTATGCACGATCTCGTGGCGCACGTAGACGGGTGCCCCCCATTTATCGAGGGCCATCTCGACGATCTTGATGGCGCGATCGACACCGGCGCAAAACCCCCGCGGGGCGGCCAGAAGCAGTGTTAGGGGCGGCTTGGTCATGTGCCGAACCTAGGGGCTTGGGGCGGACACGTCCAGAACGCGGTGAGACAAAAGGGGGCTTGCCTTCCAGCGCGGGACCCCCGGCACGGTAGGCCTTTCAAAGAGGAGAATGAAATCATGCGAAACAGGCTTGCCAGTCTTGCCGGCATCGGGGGGATAGGTGCCGTGATTGCGGTATCGGCGCTTGCCGATCAGAAGCCGGGGCAGCTTTTGCCCAATGATGTGCCCGGCGCCGTCGCCGCGGGTGCGGGGATCTATCAGGCGCAGTGTGCCGGTTGCCACGGCGCCGACCTGGGGGGCGAGCCGGATTGGCGCCAGCCCAAGGAGAGCGGCCGGATGCCGGCCCCGCCGCATGATGAGACCGGCCATACCTGGCATCATCCGGACATCCAGCTGTTCATGCTGACGAAATACGGGGTCGCCGCGGTGGTCGGCGATGGCTACGAAAGCGACATGCCGGGCTTTGAGGATGTTCTGACAGACCGGGAAATCCTGCAGGTGCTGGCCTATATCAAGAACTCTTGGCCGGACGGGATCATCGCGCGTCATGACCAGATTAACGCCGCCGCCGCCCAGCAGGTGCAATAGGCGACGGCGGGCGTTCGGACTGCCCTGGCCGCGCTGGCGTCATTCGGTCCCGGCTGTGGCCTCGACTCGGCTTTCGCGCGGTTCACGCGGGGGGCGCCCGATGACCTCGCGCAGGTCCTCCAGCTCGATGAAATTATCGGCCTGGCGGCGCAGTTCGTCGGCGATCATCGGCGGCTGGCTACGAATGGTCGAGACGACCGAAACGCGCACCCCCTTGCGCTGGATCGATTCGATCATCGGCCGGAAATCGCCATCGCCCGAGAACAGGACAATGTGATCCACGTGGGGGGCCAGCTCCATCGCATCGACCGTCAGTTCGATGTCCATGTTGCCCTTGACCTTGCGTCGGCCCTGGCTGTCTGTGAACTCTTTCGCGGGCTTGGTCACCATGGTGAAGCCGTTGTAATTCAGCCAGTCGACCAGCGGCCTGATCGGCGAATACTCGTCATTCTCAAGCAGGGCGGTATAGTAGAAAGCCCTGAGCAGCTTGCCGCGACGCATGAATTCCTGTCGAAGCAGCTTGTAGTCGATGTCGAACCCAAGTGCCTTGGCGGCGGCATAGAGGTTCGATCCATCGATGAAGAGCGCCAGGCGCTCATCGCGATAGAACATGAATTTTCCTTCCAATGGCGATTCACCGGTTGGGGTTTGTTCTGAGTGGTATTAGTCCGGCGAAGCTTGGAGAATGTAAGAGCAATATGACATGGAACAACCTTTCCTTAGGGGCACCATCGAAAGATTGATCCTTGTCGCTCTCGGGTCGAACGGTGACTCGCCCTATGGCGGGGCGCGGGCGACGGTGCAGGGGGCAGGTGAGGTATTGCGCGCGGCCTTCGGCGACGGCGTTGCGATCAGCCGGTTGTTCGCCACACCGGCCTTTCCCGCCGGCTCGGGGCCGGATTTCGTGAACGCCGCGGCAGCCTTTCACAGCGCGGCGGCCCCGGGCGATATCCTGACCCGCCTGCACGAGATCGAGGCCGAATTCGGCCGGACCAGGCGCAAACGCTGGGGACAGCGCAGCCTGGATCTGGACCTGATAGCGGTCGGGGATCTTGTGCTGCCGGACCCGGTCACGCAGGCGCACTGGCGCGACCTGCACCTGTCCGAGCAACAAAGGAAAGCACCCGAGGAGCTGATTCTGCCGCATCCGCGGATACAGGACCGGGCCTTCGTTCTGGTGCCCCTGGCCGATGTGGCCGACGGCTGGCGCCACCCCGAACTGGGCCTGACCGTTGCACAGATGTACGCTGCGTGCCCCGAACCCGAGATTGCCGGGGTCAAACCCCTTTGACGATCCCGAAATCGCCTTGTCAAAGTGCTGTCAAGGCTTTATGCACCGGCTTTCACCGACGACCAGACCGACCGATTGGAGTGCCCCCATGGCCCGCGTTACCGTTGAAGACTGCGTAGACAAGGTTCCGAACCGCTTCGAGCTGGTGATGCTTGCCGCGCACCGGGCACGCGAGATTTCGGCCGGGTCCCCCGTCACCGTGGACCGCGACAACGACAAGAACCCGGTCGTGTCTCTGCGCGAGATCGCAGACGAGACCCAGCAGGCCGATGACCTGCGCGAGCGCCTGATCGAGTCGAACCAGACCCAGATCGAGATCGATGAGCCCGAAGAAGATTCGATGGCGATCCTCATGGGTGGCGGCAGCGAACAGGCCGACGCCCCCGTCGAGGACGACATGAGCGAGGAAAAGCTCCTGCGCGCCCTGATGGAAGCCCAGGGCCAGAAGTAAGGGCGGACACGGACCGGGCATGATCGCGGCAGATGACCTGATCGGGCTGGTCCGAACCTATAACCCCAAGACCAACGAGGATCTGATCCGTGATGCCTTCGCCTTCGGGGCGGAGATGCATGACGGGCAGTTCCGTCATTCTGGCGAGCCCTACTTCACCCATCCGGTTGCCGTGGCGGGCATCCTGGCCGAGCAGCAGATGGACGACGGCACCCTCGTCACGGCCCTGCTGCATGACACCATCGAGGACACCAAGGCCAGTTTTTCGACCGTAGAGCAACGCTTCGGGCGTGAAATCGCAGATCTTGTCGAGGGCGTCACCAAGCTGACCAACCTGCAGCTTACGGATGCGGCCTCGAAGCAGGCCGAAAACTTCCGCAAGCTGTTCATGGCCACCTCTCGCGATCTACGGGTGACACTGGTCAAGCTGGCCGACCGGCTGCACAACATGCGCACCATCAAGTCCATGCGTCCGGACAAGCAGGTCCAGAAGGCGCGCGAGACGATGGATATATATGCCCCGCTCGCGGGCCGCATGGGGATGCAATGGATGCGCGAGGAACTGGAGGACCTGGCCTTTCGCGTACTCAATCCCGAGGCGCGCAATTCCATCATCCGCCGCTTCATCACGCTGCAACGCGAAACAGGTGACGTGATCGAGAAGATCACCACCGACATGGAAACCGAGCTGGACCGCGCGGGCCTGGTGGCCGAGGTCTATGGCCGTGCAAAGAAGCCCTATTCGATCTGGCGCAAGATGCAGGAAAAGGACCAGGGCTTCTCGCGCCTCTCCGACATTTACGGCTTTCGCATCATAACCGGGACCGAGGCCGACTGCTATGCCGTTCTGGGCGTCATCCACCAGCGCTGGCGCGCGGTGCCCGGCCGGTTCAAGGACTATATCAGCCAGCCCAAGTCGAACGGCTACCGTTCCATTCACACCACTGTCTCAGGGCGCGACGGCAAACGTGTCGAGGTGCAGATTCGCACCCGCGAGATGCACGAGGTTGCCGAGACCGGCGTCGCCGCACATTGGTCCTATCGCGATGGCGAACGGGTAGAGAACCGCTTTGCGGTCGATCCAGCGCGCTGGATCGCCTCCATGACCGAACGCCTGGACGAGGGGCATGACCACGACGAATTCCTCGATTTCGTCAAGCTGGAGATGTACCAGGATCAGGTCTTCTGCTTCACGCCCAAGGGCGATGTGATCAAGCTGCCGCGCGGGGCGACACCGATCGACTTCGCCTATGCCATACATACCCGGATCGGTCATGCCACCGTGGGCGCCAAGGTGGACGGGCTGCGCGTGCCGCTTTGGACACGTCTCAAGAACGGACAGTCTGTCGAGATCATCACTGCCGAGGGTCAGAGTCCTCAGGTGACCTGGGTGGATATCGCCGTGACTGGCCGAGCCAAGACCGCCATCCGCCGTGCCCTGCGCGAAGAGGACCGCGAGCGGTTCATCCGGCTGGGCCGGGAATTGGCTCGCGTGGCCTTCGAGAATATCGGCAAGAAAGCCACCGACAAGGCCCTGCGCACCGCCGCCAAGGCGATGGGGCTGGCCAAGACCGAGGACTTGCTGGAACAGCTTGGCAGCGCCCACTTGACCAGCCGCGAGGTGGTCCGCGCCATTTATCCAGAACTGGCCGAGGCCGACGGCCCCGAGATCGAGCCGCGCCGCGCCGTCGTGGGCCTGGCCGCCGACCAGTCCTTGCGTCGCGCTCAGTGCTGCCAGCCGGTGCCGGGCGAACGGATCGTGGGGATCACCCAGCGTGGTCAGGGCGTTGTCGTGCATGCCATAGATTGTGACGTCCTGGCCCAGTACGAAGACCAGCCCGACCGTTGGGTCGACCTGCACTGGGCCGAGGGCACGCACCGGCCTGGCAACACGGTCACCATGGACCTGACCATCACCAACGACGCCGGCGTCCTGGGCCGCATCTGCACGCTGATCGGCGAGCAGGACGCGAACATTTCGGACCTTGTCTTCATTGACCGCAAACCGGACTACTACAGGTTGCTGATCGAGGTTGACCTGCGCGACGTGGAACATATGCACAGGATCATGACGGCGCTTGAGGCGGAGAGCCACGTCTCGGCGATCAGCCGTCACCGCGACCCCGCGAGGGCGGGGGCGGTCGAACGCCAGGATTAGGACGGGAACGCGACAGGTGGTCTTCAGACGCAGGGACAGACGCCCGATCTGGCGGATCATCTTCGAGCTCTTCTGGCCGCGCGGCGGTTGGGGGCGGGCGGCGCGTTATGTTCAGTACCGTGTGCGCCGGCTGCCCGACACCCCCGAGAAGATCGGGCGTGGCATCTGGGCCGGGGTCTTCGTGACCTTCACCCCCTTCTTCGGGCTGCACTTCTTCATCTCGGTCTTTCTGGCCGGGTTGATGCGGGGCAACCTTGTCGCTGCACTGCTGGCGACCTTTTTCGGGAACCCGCTGACCTACATCCCGATCGCGGCCACCTCGCTGTGGTTCGGGCACATGCTGCTGGGGCAGGCGCCGGGACGGCTGGATATCAACGCCGAGATTTCTGCCGCCTGGACCGACATCTGGCACAATTTGCGTGCACTGTTCTCGCCCGAGGAGATGCAATGGGAGGGTCTTCAGGCCTTTTACCAGACGACCTTCTTTCCTTTCATGATCGGTTCGATCATTCCCGGCGTCATCACGGCGACGATCTGTTATTATCTGGCCGTGCGAGTGATCCATGCCTATCAGAACAGGCGGCGCAAGTTGCTCAAGGCCAAGCTGCGCAAGCTCAAGCAGCCGCCCGCCGGGCCGGACACGGGCAAGGGGCCGCCGCATGGCCCGTGATGGACCAATTCAGGATTTGTCATGCAAGCCGGCTTTCACCTGCGGCGGCG
The DNA here is from genome assembly GCF_035270045.1 of Salibaculum sp. Taxonomy (NCBI): domain Bacteria; kingdom Pseudomonadati; phylum Pseudomonadota; class Alphaproteobacteria; order Rhodobacterales; family Roseobacteraceae; genus Salibaculum; species Salibaculum sp. Next base: position 20,721 of record NZ_DATFIP010000018.1, on the reverse strand, counting down.
TGGCGCTAGCCTCGCGCGGCAGAAAAATGGAGAACAGGGATGCACGACTTGCGTCTGGGCGTGAACATCGACCATGTGGCCACCGTGCGCAACGCCCGGGGCGGGGCCTATCCCGACCCGGTGCGCGCTGCCAAGCTGGCCGAGGCGGCCGGCGCCGACGGGATCACCGCGCATCTTCGCGAGGACCGGCGCCACATCTCGGACCGCGACATCGAGGCGCTGACCGAGGCGCTTGAGGCCCCGCTCAATTTCGAGATGGCGGCAACCGAGGAAATGCAGCGCATCGCCCTGCGACACCGGCCCCATGCTGTCTGCATCGTCCCCGAGAAGCGCGAGGAACGCACCACCGAGGGCGGGCTCGAAGTTGCGCGCGAGGAGAACCGGCTGGCGCATTTCATCGCGCCGCTGCGCGAGGCCGGGTGCCGCGTGTCCATATTCATCGCCGCAGACGCACGCCAGATCGAAGCAGCGCACCGTATCGGCGCGCAGGTTGTCGAACTGCATACCGGAGCCTATTGCGATGCGCAGGCCGAAGGTCGCGCCGACGACCGCGACCGAGAACTGGACTCCCTGCGCGAGATGTCCGCCTTCACACATTCTCTGGGGCTCGAGGTTCACGCGGGCCACGGACTGACGTTCGATACCGTGCAGCCGATCGCGGCATTCCCTGAGGTCAAGGAGTTGAATATTGGTCATTTCATCATCGCCGAGGCGATCTTCATGGGGCTGGACCCGGCAATTCGTGAGATGCGCCGCCTGATGGACGAGGTGCGGCGATGACTGATCTTCTGATCCCCTTGCCGGTGATTTTGCTGGGCTGGATGCTGGCCGCAGGCAGCCCCGGCCCGGCAACGCTGGCGATATCGGGCACCTCGATGCGGTATGGCCGCACGTCGGGGATGGCTGTGGCGCTGGGCATTGTGACCGGTTCGGCCTGCTGGGGGATCGCCGCGGCGCTGGGTTTCTCGGCGGTCATGAGAGCCAACGCCTGGGCCTTCGAGGCGCTGCGCTACGCTGGCGCCGCCTATCTTCTCTACCTGGCTGTGAAATCCCTGCGCTCTGCCTGGCGCAACCGCTCCGCAGAGTTGGGAGCGGTGCCGCGCCACCGCTTCTTCGCCAAGGGTCTTCTGATCCACCTGACCAATCCCAAGGCCATGCTGGCCTGGGGGTCGATTTTTGCCATCACCCTGCCGTCGGGCTCCGACCCGCAACACGTCGGCCGCTTGCTCGCCCTGCTTGTGCTGGTCTCAGCGACGATGTTTCTGGGATATGCTTGGCTCTTCTCGGTCGGCGCCATCTCATGCGCCTATGCCAGGATGCGGCGCTGGTTCGAACTGGCCTTCGGGCTTCTGTTTGGCGCAGCCAGCCTGCGGATCTTCACCCTGCGGCCGGAGGTCTGATGGCGATGATCCGCCACTGCGTCATGCTGCGCCTGCGCGAGGATGCCGATCCCGCGGCCCTGACGGCGGTGATGGAGGGGCTGCAGGCGCTTGTCGGCTTGATCGAGGGGTTCAAGGGTTTCACCCATGGTCCGAACCTGGACGCCGAAGGCAAGTCGCCGGATTACCCCCATGGGTTCATCTGTGTCCTGGCCGACCGCGCCGCGCTGGACCGCTATGCCGCAGATGCCCGCCACCGGGCGCTGGGTGCGCGCCTCGCGGCACTCTGTACGAGTGGGGCCGAGGGGATCGTCGTCTACGACCTGCTGACAGAGGCGGACCCGGGGGGCGCGGCATGATCCTTGGCATCGGCACCGACCTTGCCAACATCGAGCGCGTCCAGGGCACGCTCGATCGCTTCGGCGACCGGTTCCGCAACCGTGTCTTCACCGAGGTGGAGCAGGCCAAGGCCGAGCGCCGGGCAGATATCGCGGGAACATATGCGAAACGCTGGGCTGCGAAAGAGGCCTGTTCCAAGGCGCTGGGGACAGGGCTGCGCATGGGAATCGCCTGGAAGGACATGGCCGTGAGCAACGTTGCGACGGGCCAGCCCGTAATGGCCGTCACCGGCTGGGCCCGGGACAGGTTGGCGGAAATGACACCAGAGGGCCACGAGGCCATCATCCACGTCACCCTGACCGACGATCACCCCTGGGCGCAGGCCTTCGTGCTGATCGAGGCGCGGCCCCTGACCGCCCCGGACTGACAGGTTGACTCGAGCGTTCCCCCGCCCCATGAAGCAGCGGTCTTTCAAAGGGAATTCCAGCCAATGTCCGAAAGCGCCGGCCTGCTGCACACTGTCAAGGAAACCGTCAAGACGGTCGTCTATGCCTTGCTCATCGCCGGGGTCTTCCGGACCTTTTTCTTCCAGCCGTTCTGGATTCCGTCCGGGTCCATGAAGGACACGCTGTTGATCGGGGATTTCCTTTTCGTCAACAAGATGGCTTACGGTTATTCCTATGCCTCTTGCCCCTCGATCCGGATACCGCGCTTCGGCATAGATGTCGGCGCGGATGATTTCTGCGGTGTTTTCGAAGGCGGAAACGACCGGTTGTTCGGGTCCGAGCCCGAACGCGGTGACGTGGTCGTCTTTCGCCATCCGGTGACAGGCCGCGATTTCATCAAGCGGGTGATCGGGCTGCCCGGGGACCGCATCCAGATGCGCAACGGGGTGGTCCACATCAACGGTGAAGCCGCCGATCAGAGCCCCGACGGCTTTTTCATCGAGACCATGGAACGCCAGGGTCCCAGTGGCCTGCTGCCCCAGTGCATGAACGGCGCGGCGGGGCTGGGGTCCGAGTGTCAGAAACAGCGCTTCACCGAGGAACTGCCCAACGGCGTCACGCATTCGGTTCTCAACATCGGGCCACGGGCGCTGGACAACACCGGCGTCTTCACCGTGCCCGAGGGGCAGTATTTCTTCATGGGCGACAACCGTGACAATTCCTCGGACAGCCGGGTGCCGCAGGCGGCACGGGGCGTCGGGTTCGTCCCCTACGAAGATATCGTGGGGCGCGCTGACCGGATCGTGTTCTCGTCTGCCGGGAGATCCATGCTGGCCTTCTGGACCTGGCGTTCAGACCGCTATTTCAAGGCGATAGATTGAAACTTTCGAGCGAGCTCAGGGCGTTCCAGGGCAGGCTCGGCCATCGCTTCACCCGGCCCGAGTTGCTGATACGCGCGGTGACCCATCCTTCCATGTCGAGCGTCCACCGCGATGACAACCAGCGGCTGGAGTTTCTCGGCGACAGGGTGCTGGGGCTGGTCATGGCCGAGGCGCTGCTGGAGGCTGACCCGGCTGCGGCCGAGGGGCAACTGGCCCCGCGCTACAACGCGCTGGTGCGCAAGGAGGCCTGCGCCGCCGTTGCCCGCGAGATCGACCTGGGCGCGGTGCTGAAACTGGGCCGGTCCGAGATGAAATCGGGTGGTCGCCGCAAGGAGGCCCTGCTGGGCGACGCCATGGAAGCAGTGATCGCCGCCATCTACCTGGATGCGGGGTTCGAGGCGGCGCGGGTGCGTATCGTCGCGCTGTGGGGCAACCGCATCACCACGGTCAAGGCCGATGCCCGCGACGCCAAGACAGCGCTTCAGGAATGGGCCCAGGCGCGTGGCCAGCAACCGCCTGTCTACGAGGAATGCGCGCGCTCTGGTCCCGATCACGCGCCGAAATTCACGATTCAAGTGACCCTGGAAAGCGGTCAGAGCGCCCGGGCGACCGCCGGGTCCAAGCGCCATGCCGAACACGCCTCTGCCCAGGCTTTGCTGGACCGCATTGAGGCAGAATAGCTGAGTTAGCCATGACGCCGGGCGTCATACCGACCTTTTTGTTTGGCATCGGCACGCCACAACTTTTTGCGGATACCAGCCGGCTCAAGGTGACTGTACTTTCCACCTGAAAATTTTGGCCAATCAATTGCCAGACCCATCTTTACAAGCTCCGCTGCCAGATCTTGTCCGTCGGGTAAAAGGCACGTTCCTACAGCCCGATCATAGGTGCTTTCCGGGTGTAGTTCCGCGGTTATGACTTGACCTTTGCAGAGCTTGATCAGCGCGGACTTGGAATTTCGACCCCAAGGATGGTTTAGTTCCGGGGCATCGATGCCTGCGATGCGAATATGCACTCTTTCGATTACGATCGTGTCCCCGTCGATAACCCAGCACTTGCCCTTGAGCTTTCGAGCGGTCTGCGGCTCCTTGTAGTCTCCGGGCCGAGGCGGGGCTGGCTTGCGGTTGACCAACGGGCCAGACTGCGGGCGCGGCCCGGGGGAGGCTCCCCGACGTGTTTTCTTAGATCTTGCGGCGAAGGCAAACACCGCAAGCAAAGCCAGTACTGCAATGACTTCCATATTTTTGCTACCAGTTGAGGTAATTCCGGAATAAGGAGCGCAACAACCCAGTCTTACAGCGTTTTCCAGGGAGGCAACCAAGAATGACCCAACGCGCCGGATTTGTCGCCCTGATCGGAGAACCCAACTCGGGCAAGTCCACCCTGACAAACCGGATGGTGGGGGCCAAGGTGTCGATCGTCACGCATAAAGTGCAGACGACGCGGGCGCGCATCCGGGGGGTGGCACTGGAAGGCGATGCCCAGATGGTCCTTGTGGATACGCCGGGCCTGTTCCGCCCGCGCCGGCGGCTGGACCGGGCCATGGTCACCGCAGCCTGGGGGGGCGCCGCCGATTCAGACGTGATCGTCCTTCTGGTCGAGGCCCATCGTGGCGTGACCGAAGGCGTCGAAGCGATCCTCGAACAGCTCGAGCAGGTGGGCGAGGGCCGCAAGGTGGCGCTGGCGATCAACAAGATCGACCGGGTAGAGGCGCCCGCCTTGCTGGCTCTGACCAAGAAGATGAACGACAGCTATCCCTTCGCGGAAACCTTCATGGTCTCGGCGGAAAAGGGGCATGGCTGCGACGATCTGCGCCGTTGGCTTGCCGACCAGATGCCCGAGGGGCCGTGGCTCTACCCCGAAGACCAGATCGCCGATTTGCCGCTGCGCATGATCGCCGCCGAGATGACGCGCGAAAAGCTGATGTTGCGCCTGCACCAGGAACTGCCCTACCAACTGACCGTCGAGACCGAGAGCTGGGAAGAGCGTCCGGATGGCTCGGCCCGGGTCGACCAGGTGGTCTACGTGATACGCGACGGGCACAAGGGAATCGTTCTCGGCAAGAAGGGCGAGACGATCAAGGCGGTGGGCAAGGCCGCCCGCGAAGAACTGGAAGACTTCCTTGGTCGCAAGATTCACCTGTTCCTGCAGGTGAAGGTGCGCCCGAACTGGCTGGAGGAGGCCGAACGCTATTCCCAGATGGGGCTGGATTTTCGGGACGGAAACTGATGCGCCTTACGACGGATGTCTGGGTCTCGGCCTACCTGACCCGGCTGCGCCTGGTCGATATCCCTGCTTTCGTCGTGCGCAAGGGCGACATGACGGCGGGTGCGGTTCTGGTCAAGCTGAACCCGCTGGACGGGCGGGCCGTGGCCTATCAAAGGTCCGTAGACCTGATGAGTGGCGATCGGCGGTGGATCGTGCTGACCGAGGGCGAGGAACCGGAAGTCGACGCCGCGCTGGCCAGGCAGGCCCGGTTCGACCCCGATGTCTGGATCATCGAGGTCGAGGACCGCGCCGGCCGGCACCTGCTGGACGAGCCCGGGTTGGAGTAGCGAATGCGGCCGAGACAGTCTTGATCCGGGAACGCTTGCATGGCGCCTCGCCATCCCGCTTGATGCGGGGATGATCGAATGGCGCGAAGACGGGGCGGTTCTGCGGGTCCGCAAGCATGGCGAAAACGCAGTGATCCTCGATGTGTTCACCGAGGGGCATGGTAGGGCCGCGGGGGTCGTGCGAGGCGGGACGGGGCGCAGGTTGTCCCCGATTCTGCAACCGGGTGCGCAGCTGGACCTGACCTGGAAGGCCCGGCTGGAGGATCACCTGGGCACCTTCACCGTCGAACCCATTCGCAGCCGCGCGGCGCAGATCCTGGGCGGGCGCATGGCGCTGGCCGGGCTGAACGCGGTGACGGGTCTGTTGTGTTTCGTGTTGCCGGAACGCGAGGCGCATCCGCCGCTCTATCATCGCAGCGTCCAGTTGCTGGACCTGCTGGGGCAGGATGACCTGTGGCCGCTGGGTTACCTGCGCTGGGAACTGGCCCTGCTCGATGAAATGGGCTTCGGACTAGACCTGTCGACTTGCGCGGTGACGGGTGCGGGCGAGTCTCTGGTCTACATTTCACCGCGATCGGGCCGGGCGGTATCGGCCAAAGGTGCGGGTGACTGGGCCGACAGGCTGTTGCCGCTGCCGCCGATCCTGCTGCGGCAGGGCGACGCGACGCCCGCCGACATCCTCGACGGGCTCGAGGTGACAGGCCATTTCCTGCACCATCGGTTGGCGCCGGCGCTGGGCGACAAGCCCGTGCCGGAGGCCCGCGCGCGACTGCTGGACCTGCTGCGGCGGGCGGCATAGGTTTCAACTGTCAGGGGTCGTATGGCAACTTCAGGGTTGGTAAAGTGTCGGCGAAGGAGGCCATGATGCATCGTGAAACCGCCTTTCAGCGATCTGTCTCGCTGCAGAGACCTGCATCATGACGAAGCCACCCCGAGACGGGGAACAGTCCTTGGGCTTCGACCCGGCTGCGCACACGCGGGACGGGGTCATCTTCATCGGCACCTTGCACACGGGCTGGGCGCCAGGCCGAGCACCCAGGAACCTGCGCCAATCGCGGGCGCAAGGCGGCGGTGCCGGGCGCGTGGTGCTGGAAGCGCCCTATCGTGCGGGGCTGCGGGGGTTGACCGTCGGCCAGGCGATCTGGCTGATCCTGTGGTTCGACAAGTCCCGGCGCGACCTGATCGTTCAAGCGCCGCGCCACGCCGAGGAGCCGCGCGGAACCTTTGCCCTGCGTAGCCCCGTGCGGCCCAATCCCATTGCCATCGAGGCGGTCCGCATCACGTCACTGGATCACGAAACAGGGGAAATCGGCGTAGACGCGACCGATGCCTTCGATGGCACACCCGTGCTGGATATCAAGCCGTGGCTGGACGGGATCGACATCCCGCCCGAGCCGGGGGACTAGTCACACAGACGTCGTGCGATGACCTGTCCCTGTATCGTGGCGCAACGCCGGACCGTCTGGCATGTCGTCATCCCAATAGACGGCGGGCAATGACCTGCGCCTGGATCTCGGCGGCACCCTCGAAGATGTTCAGGATGCGGGCATCGCAGAGGATACGGCTGATCGCGTATTCCAGCGCGAAGCCGTTGCCGCCGTGGATTTGCAAGCCGTTGTCGGCTGCCGCCCAGGCCACGCGTGCGCCCAGCAGCTTGGCCATCCCGGCTTCCAGATCGCAGCGGCGCTCGTTGTCCTTCTCGTTGGCCGAGAAATAGGTCAGTTGGCGTGCCACCATGATCTCGACTGCCATCATCGCCAGTTTGCCCGCGACACGGGGAAAGGCGATCAGGGGCTTGCCGAACTGTTTGCGGTCCTGGGCGTATTGCATCGAGGTGTCCAGCGCCGATTGCGCCACGCCCACGGCGCGGGCGGCGGTCTGGATGCGGGCGGATTCGAAGGTCTGCATCAGTTGCTTGAACCCCTTGCCCTCCTCGCCGCCAAGAAGGTTCTCGCCCTTAACCTTGAACTGGTCGAACCCGATTTCGTATTCCTTCATGCCGCGATAACCCAGAACCTCGATTTCGCCACCGGTCATGCCTTCGGTCGGGAAGGGGGTCTCGTCCGTCCCGGGCGTCTTCTCGGCCAGGAACATCGACAGGCCGCGGTGATCGGCGCTTTCAGGATCGGTGCGCGCCAGCAGGGTCATGACATGGGTGCGCGAGGCATGGGTGATCCAGGTCTTGTTTCCCGTGATTTCGTAGTCCTCACCGGTCTTGACGGCGCGGGTGCGCAGCGCCCCGAGGTCGGACCCGGTGTTGGGTTCGGTGAATACGGCCGTGGGCAGGATTTCGGCCGTGGCAATCTTGGGCAGCCACTGCGCCTTCTGGTCCTCGGTGCCGCCGCAGAGGATCAGTTCGGCCGCGATCTCGGAGCGCGTGCCGAGGCTGCCGACGCCGATGTAGCCGCGGCTGAGTTCCTCCGAGACCACGGCCATGGCCGCCTTCGGCAGGCCCAAGCCTCCCAGCTCCTCGGGGATTGTCAGACCGAAAACACCCATCTCGGCCAGCTCCTCGATGACCTCCATCGGGATCAGCTCGTCCTTGAGGTGCCAGTCATGGGCATGGGGGTCGATCCGGTCCACCGTGTAGCGGCGGAATTGTTCGCGGATCATCTCCAACTCGTCGTCCAGGCCTGCGGCGCCCACGGTGACATGTGCGGATTGTTCCTGCATCAACTCCACGAGCCGCGTCCGGGCGGCTTGGCTGTTGGCTGACTTTGTCAGGGTCATCACCTCGGGTGTCATCATCATGCCCATCTGCTCCGGGCTCAGGCCAAGATCCTGCAGGCGGATGATTTCGCCCTGGCTCATGGGGATGCCGCCATGGAGCTGACAGAGGTATTCGCCGAAGGCGATCTGGTGCAGCAGTTGCTCGATTTCGCCGAACTTGCCGTCGGAGTGCAGGCGGTCGGCCCAGCCCTGCATCTGGCGCAGGGCTTCCACATATGTGGCCACCCAAGCCAGCCCGTGGGCGGCGGTCTGGTTCTGCTCCAGCAGCGTGCCCGAGACACGCTCGCCCGCGGTGACCATGGCCCGCACCGAGGCTGTGGCGGTTTCCTGAAGCGCCTCCAAGGGCGGGAGGGCGGCCCTCGTCAGGCTAAGAAGATCATTCAGAATGGGGCTCGTATCGTGTCTGTCCCGGGGCATGGCGATTCCTCTTTTTGCAGGCGCAGCAATAACGCCTTTGCGTATGCGGCGCAATATTGATGCGAGATAGGCCGTAAAAACGTGAAGAAAATGTCGCGGCGCTTTTTGGGCTGCGGCCGGATGTCTCGCGGGGTAAAGCAGGGGCATGAATATCGTAGCAAGCATCGACAGCATGGGCCTCCTGGCCTCGATCCTGGCCATCACCCTTCTGGCCGGGGTGGTGAAGGGGGCGGTGGGCTTTGCCATGCCGCTGATCATGGTATCGGGTCTGGGGTCACTGTTGGAACCGCGCCTGGCTGTGGCCGCGCTGATTCTCCCCATCGTACTGTCCAATGCCCTGCAGGTGCTCCGGTCTGGCCCGCGCGAGGCGCTTCAGGCCATGCGCGACTTCTGGCTATACTTGGTGCTGGTTTGCGGCATGATCCTGATTTCAGCGCAGTTCCTGACGGTGATCCCCTCGAACACCATGTTCCTGGTGCTTGGCGTGCCGGTGGTGGTGCTGTGCGGCATCCAGCTGCTGGGCCTGCGGCTGGTGATTCCCGAGGGGCGGCGGACACTTGGCGCGGTCATCGCGGGGTTGTTGTCGGGGTCACTGGGCGGGCTGGCTGGCACATGGGGGCCGCCGACGGTGCTTTATCTGGTGGCCATAGAGACGCCCAAGGCGCGGCAGATCGTCGTGCAGGGGGTCATCTACGGGCTGGGGTCGGTCATGCTTCTGCTGGGCCACGTGCAATCGGGGGTCCTGAACCGTGGAACCGTTGGGCTTTCGGCGCTTCTGGTGGTTCCGGCGGCGATCGGGATGTGGGCCGGGTTCCGGGTTCAGGACCGGATCGACCAGGCGACATTTCGCCGGGTGACGCTTCTGGTGCTGATGCTGGCCGGGCTGAACCTGATCCGGCGCGGCCTCATGTGACAGGCGTCCACACACGGGAAAGCCCCGCGGTTCGACGTCCCGCGGGGCATAATGACAATGCAATTCAGGACTTTACCCGATCGCGGCGGCTTTCACGTCATCGTTGATGTAGGGCGCGTACTGGGTGAAGTTCTCAGCGAACATCTCGACCAGCCGCTCGGCCTGCGCGTCGTAGGCTGCGGGGTCGGCCCAGGTGTCACGCGGGGTCAGTAGCCGGTTGTCCACCCCAGTGCAGGTCAACGGCACGTCGAAGCCGAAGTAGGGGTCCTTTCGGAAACTGCCCTCCACCAGGGACCCGTCCAGGGCCGCGGTCAGCAGGGCACGTGTGGCCTTGATCGGCATTCGGTTGCCAGTGCCATAGGCGCCACCGGTCCAGCCGGTGTTGACCAGCCAGCAGGTGGCGCCGTGGCTGGCGATCTTCTGGCGCAGCAATTCGCCGTAGACCTCGGGCCGGCGCGGTATGAAAGGCGCGCCGAAACAGGTGGAAAAGGTCGGCTCTGGCTCGGTGACGCCACGCTCGGTCCCGGCCACCTTGGAGGTGAAGCCGGACAGGAAATGATACATGGCCTGGGCCGGGGTCAGCCGCGCGATGGGCGGCAGCACGCCGAAGGCGTCACAGGTCAGCATGACGATGTTCTTGGGATGCCCGCCAAGGCCCGTGTCGCTGGCGTTGTCGATGTAGTGCAGCGGGTAGGCGCAACGCATGTTGGCCGTCAGGCTGTCATCCTCGAAGTCCAACTCGAGCGTTTCGGGATCGAAGACCATGTTCTCGATCACGGTTCCGGGCATCTCGGTGGTGGCGTATATCTCGGGCTCGGCCTCGGGGTCGAGGCCGATGGTCTTGGCATAGCAGCCGCCCTCGAAGTTGAAGATGCCGCGGTCCGACCAGCCGTGTTCGTCATCACCGATCAGCACCCGGTTGGGATCGGCCGAGAGGGTCGTCTTGCCCGTGCCCGACAAGCCGAAGAAAACGGCGGCGTCCACCGGGTTGCCCTTGGCGTGATTGGCGGAGCAATGCATTGGCATGATGCCCGTTTCCGGAAGGATGTAGTTGAGAAGCGTGAAGACGGATTTCTTGTTCTCGCCCCCGTATTCGGTGCCCCCGATCAGGATCAGCTTGCGGTCGAAATTCATCGCGATCACCGTTTCGCTGCGGCAGCCGTGACGTTCGGGGTCGGCATGGAACGTGGGACAATTGATAATCGTGAAGTCGGGGCTGAAGCCATCAAGTTCCGACACCTCGGGGCGCCGCAGGAGATGACGGATGAACAAGCTGTGCCAAGCCAGTTCGGTGACAACGCGGACGTCTAGCCGATGCGCCGGATCGGCCCCGCCAAAGAGATCCTCGACGAAGTAGTCGCGCCCCTTCATGTGAGCGGTCATATCCTCGTAGAGCCGGTCGAAGGCATCGGCCTCCATCTGGGCATTGTTATCCCACCAGATGGTGTCCTCGGTGCTGGGGGTGCGGACGACGTGCTTGTCCTTGGGCGAACGCCCCGTGAACTCGCCCGTGGTGGTCAGGAAGGCGCCGCCCTTGCCCAGCGTGCCCTCGCCGCGCGCGACCGCGGCCTCGACGAGCTCGGGCTCGACGAGGTTGTAATAGACATGACCAAGCCCGCTGATCCCCTGATCCTGCAGCTTCATCGTCGGATTGACCGTTCCATGGTCCATGTCTCTCTCGCTCCGTGATTGCGGGGCGAACGTGCCCCTGATGGTGCTCAATTAACACGCTGATTTTGCTCATGAACAGGTGGGGATGTCACAGTTAGCGCAATCATTAGCGCAATCAGGTATCAGTTAGCGCCACCATGGCGGTGCCTCGCCGGCCGCGCCGCACCGGCGGTTGGCAAAGTGAGGCATTTTAGCCATTGATTATCGTTTTTGGGGGCAAAACGGATGCAAGCGCGGGGCGCCCGTGCAGATTGGGATTGATTCGCACCGTCCTGTCAGGGCAAAAATATCAAAAAACACAGGCAAAAATTGAGCAGTAGGAAGGGGCAGTGACATGTCACGCATCGCGCTTGTTGATGACGACCGCAATATTCTGACTTCGGTATCCATGACACTCGAGGCCGAGGGCTTCGAGGTCGAGACCTATAACGACGGCCAGGCGGCACTGGATGCGTTCAACAAGAAGATGCCGGAACTGGCCGTGCTGGACATAAAGATGCCGCGCATGGATGGCATGGACCTGTTGCAGCGCCTGCGACAGAAAACCAGCATGCCGGTGATTTTCCTGACATCCAAGGACGACGAGATCGACGAGGTCCTGGGGCTGCGCATGGGCGCGGATGACTATGTCAAGAAACCCTTTAGCCAACGTCTTCTGGTGGAACGCATACGGGCGTTGCTGCGTCGCCAGGACGCGATCTCGGGCGAGCTTGTCGAAGAGAGCGAGGACCAAAAGCTCATGGTGCGCGGCGAGTTGAGCATGGACCCGTTGCGCCACGCCGTCACCTGGAAGGGGCGCGCCGTATCGCTGACCGTGACCGAGTTCCTTTTGCTCGAGGCGCTTGCCCAGCGGCCCGGCTTCGTCAAGTCGCGCGACCAACTGATGGACGTAGCCTATGACGACCAGGTCTATGTCGATGACCGCACCATCGACAGCCACATCAAGCGCCTGCGCAAGAAGATGCGCCAGGTCGACGACGAGTTTTCCGCGATCGAGACGCTCTACGGGATCGGCTATCGCTACAACGAAGAATAAGGGATGACGACAACCCCCAAGATCGACGTTCGTGACCTGAAATCTGTCCGGCGAGCAGCCGAGCAGCACGAATCCGTCGTGTTGGGGGATGACTGGATCGCGCCACGCCCCGACGACACTGACCTTCAGAAGCGCCGCGCCCGGCGCGGGTTTCTGCAACTCAACAAATCGCCGCTGGCACGCAAGATCATCACCTTCAATCTTATGGGTCTGATCGTTCTGGTCGCAGGGGTGCTGTACCTCAGCCCTTCGCGCGACAACCTCGCTTTTCAGCGCGGCTCTTCCCTTGTCAACGAGGCCGAGCTGATCGCCGATGTCTTCGAGGCGCAACTGCCCCTGGGTGCGCCGGTCAACCTCGTCACCGGCGACGGTATAGAGGCACAGACAACGCTTGAGGGCCTGGACCTGCGCGGCGGTGTCGATGTCTACCTCTTTGATCGGCAGGGCGTTCTTGTCTCCAGCTGGTCCGATCCCACCAACGGCGATATGCCGGTCCCCGGGCTGGAACTCGAGGGGCACGGCACCCTGATCACGGATTTCCTGAACGGGGTGTTCAACTGGTTCTCGTCCGTCCTGCGCGACGGTGATCCCGCGGCAATGCCGGTTGACCCCGTGCTGGATTTCGGGCGCTCCGTCCAGCAGACGATCGCGACCGGCACACAGTTCGAGACACGGCAGGACTCCGAGGGGCGTGCCTTCTTCACTGTCTCGACGCCCGTCATGCAGGGGGATCAGCCCGTTGGGGTGATTGCCGTCGTCTCGGCCCCGGGCGAGCTGAACGCGCTGGTGAGCCGCGACCGCGAGCAGCTTTTGCAGATGTTCGTGATCGGGGCGATCGTTTCCATCGCGCTTAGCCTCGTGCTGGCCTCGACCATCGCCAACCCCCTGTCCGACCTGGCCGAGGCCGCGGAACTGGGCCGTGACAAGAACGCCCGCAAGGTCGCCCCCGAACGCATCCGCATTCCCGATCTGACCGGGCGACCCGACGAGATTGGCCGTCTGTCCGGGGCCCTGCGCGGCATGGTCGCGGCCCTGACCCAGCGGATCGAGGGCAACGAGCAATTCGCCGCAGACGTGGCGCACGAGATCAAGAACCCGCTGGCCTCGATGCGTTCGGCCGTTGGCACCCTGCGCGTGGCCAAGCGCGATGACCAGCGCGAGCGGATGCTGGAGGTGCTGGAACATGACGTGCGGCGGCTCGACCGGCTGGTCAGTGATATTTCCAACGCGTCGCGGCTGGACACCGAACTCGTCAAGGACGACGAAGAGGAGTTCGACTTGCTGAAAACGTTGTCGAACCTCACAGAGTTCCTTGGCAACGAGGCCGAACAGAAGGGCGTGGATTTCATCACCGACCTGCCGCAGCAACCGATCCTGGTGGTGGGACTGGAGGGGCGATTGGCCCAGGTTTTCGTCAACCTCATCTCCAATGCCATATCCTTCTGCGAGGAGGGGGACGCGATCCGTGTCTGGACCCGCAAGCGCGAGAATCGCGTCCTGGTGGTGGTTGAGGACACCGGCCCGGGCATCCCCGACGAGGCATTGTCGAAAATATTCAAGCGGTTCTATTCTGAACGCCCCGAGGGGCAGTTCGGCAACAACTCGGGCCTGGGGCTGGCCATTTCCAAGCAGATCGTCGAGGCGCATGGTGGCGTGATCTGGGCCGAGAACATCCGTCCGACCGATGCCGATGTCGGCTCTGATCCGCTGGGCGCCCGCTTCGTGGTCGGCCTGCCGGTCTAGTCCGGAGGTGTCGTGCGATTCCAGTCAGCTGCACGCCACAACCGTTGCCGTGGATGGCCGGGGCGTTGTCATCACGGGGCCGTCCGGGTCCGGCAAGTCCGCAATGGGCCTGTCCTTGCTGGCGCTGGGCGCGCAACTGGTCACCGATGATATCACCTGCCTGAGCATCAAGAATGGAGAGGTGATCGCCCGCGCCCCCGCGGGCGCCCCCGCTGGTATCGAGGCCCGCGGCGTGGGTCTCCTGCGGGCCGACCTGGCAGGGCCGGTCCCCGTGGCTCTGGTCGTCGACATGACCCAGGAGGAAGAGCTGCGCCTGCCGCCGCAGCGCCATTTCGTGCTACTCGGCCGGAATTTCCCTTGCTTTCACAAGGTCGCGCGCGACTATTTTCCTGCCGCCATCCTGCAATATATCCATTTTGGTAGGTTGGATTGACCACCTGTTCCGGAGGCCCCATGGACATCGCGCCGCATCAGACAGACAGGCCCGGCACGACACCGCCGCCCGGCCAACGGCTGGTTATCGTGACCGGTCCGTCTGGTGCAGGGCGGGCGACGGCGATCCACATCCTTGAGGACCTGGGGTTCGAGGCCATAGACAACATTCCCATGTCGATGCTGCGTCGCCTTGTCGAGGCGCCGGGCGGCGACCGACCGATGGCCCTCGGTGTGGATGTCCGCAACCGGGATTTCTCGATCGAGCGGCTTCAGGACCTTGTCGATTGGCTGGAACGCCGCGATGGGCTGGCGCTTCAACTGCTGTTTCTCGACTGCAGCGAGGACGTTCTGGTGCGGCGCTATTCCGAAACGCGACGCCGCCACCCACTGGTGCCCGACGCCCCAGCGATCATGGGCATCCGCGAGGAGATCGAGTTGCTTGCCCCGATAAGGGATCGCGCCGACATCCTGATCGACACCACAGAGACCAGCCCCCACGATCTAAAGGCGGCACTGTCCGAGTGCTTCTCGGACGGGCGTGCCGGGGCCATGGGGGTGACGTTTCAATCGTTCTCCTACAAGCGCGGCGTGCCCAAGGGCATCGACATGATGTTCGACTGCCGGTTCCTGCGCAATCCGCACTGGGAGCCGGAGTTGCGCCAGATGACCGGTCTTGACGCACCCGTGCGCGCCCATGTCGAGGGCGACGTCCGTTTTGCACCATTCGTCGAGCGCGTGCAGGACCTCATGCTGGACCTGTTGCCGGCGTTCCGTGAAGAAGGCAAATCGCATCTGTCCATCGGGTTTGGATGTACCGGCGGGCAACACAGGTCGGTCGTCGTGACCGAAACCCTGGCCCGGGGGCTTGCAGAGGCCGGGTGGCACGTGTCTAAGAGGCATGGGGAGCAGGAACGCTGGGGCGGCGGCGCGGCCAAACGGGACAAGCACACGTGATCGGAATCGTGATTGTGGCGCATGGGGGGTTGGCGGCGGAATATCTTTCCGCCGTCGAACACGTCGTGGGCCGCCAGCCTGGCATCCGTGCCATTTCGATTGAGGCCGAAGTTGACCGTTCTGCCAAGCAGGACGAGATCTGCGCAGCCGCCGACGCTGTGGATACAGGCGACGGGGTGGTCATCGTGACCGACATGTTCGGCGGCTCACCCTCGAACTTGTCGCTGCGCGCTTGCAACCCCGAGAACCGCCGCATCATTTACGGCGCGAACCTGCCCATGCTTGTCAAGCTGGCCAAGTCGCGCCGCAAGCCGGTGCCCGTTGCCGTCGAGGATGCGCTGGCCGCGGGGCGCAAGTACATCAACAGCCATTCCGTGGGTCTGGACTGAGTGGGGAAGGCCGATGGCGCACCGCGAGCTTGAGATCGTCAACATCAAGGGGCTGCACGCAAGGGCGGCTGCCAAGTTCGCCGAGACGGTCGAACAGTTCGATGCCCAGGCCGAGGTGATCAAGGATGGCCTGTCCGCCGCCGGTGACAGCATCATGGGGCTTTTGATGTTGGCAGCCTCCAAGGGAACCTTTATTGAGGTCGAGACCACGGGCAGGCAGGCCGAGGACCTTGCGGACGCGCTCCAGGCGCTCGTGGCCGGCAAGTTCGGCGAGGGGGACTGACACCCCCGTCCGTATCTCGAACGAGGGGACTTCACGCTTGACGGAAACGTCTTCCAGAAACCTGCACGGGCCACAGGGACGCGGGCCATCACGCGTCTATGATCGGCGGAGCCTGACCTATTCCGATACCTTCGGTTCTCCGCTGCTGCGCCAAGCCATCAGGACCATGGAATGGTGTACCGGTAAGATCGAGGTGATCCGCCGCATCCGCCGTTTCGAGAGTCGCGCCATCCCCAAGGGACAGGCCTTTTGGCCGGCCACGATGGAGGTCATGGGGATCGACATCCTGACCCCCGAGCACCAGTTGGACCGCATCCCCGAAAGCGGGCCGGTCATCTTGGTGGCGAACCACCCGCACGGGCTGATCGACGGCATGGTGTTGGCCGATGTGGTCGGGCGGCGGCGCAACGACTATCGCATCCTGACGCGCGCGCTGCTGACCGGAATCGACGAAAGTGCGGCCAGCTACATGATTCCGGTGCCGTTTCCGCACGAGTCGGATGCCCAGAAACAGATGATCCAGATGCGGGCGCGGGCCATGGACCATCTGGACAAGAATGGGCTGGTTGCGTTGTTCCCGTCAGGCGTGGTGGCCCAGGCCGAGACCATGTTCGGTCGCGCGATTGAGGCCGAATGGAATGTCTTCACCGCCAAGATGATCCGCCGGTCAGGGGCCACCGTCGTGCCCTGCTATTTCCCTGGGTCCAATTCACGAGCCTACCAGGTGGCGGCGAATATTTCGCCCACCCTGCGGCAGGGGCTGCTGATCCACGAGGTCGTCCATGCCTTCGACAAGCCGCAGGCCCCGGTGATCGGCAAGCCCATCCCGCCACAGATGGCCGCAGAAAAGGGCCAGGATCCGCGCGGTTTCATGTCATGGCTGCGCCAGCACACGATATCCTTGGGCGAGGACCCGGATCGCGATCCGGGCTGAGCCTCACCGTGTCGGTACCGGCGCGTCCCCGCGATAGTCGTAAAAACCACGTTGGGTCTTGCGGCCCAGCCACCCGGCCTCGACGTATTTCGTCAAGAGTGGGCAGGGTCGATACTTGGTATCCGCAAGCCCATCGTGCAGCACGTTCATGATCGCAAGGCAGGTGTCCAGCCCGATGAAATCGGCCAGTTCCAGCGGCCCCATGGGATGGTTTGCCCCCAGCTTGAGCGAGGTGTCGATGGAACTTACGCTGCCGACGCCCTCGTAAAGCGCGTAGACTGCCTCGTTGATCATTGGCATCAGGATGCGGTTGACGATGAAGGCCGGAAAATCCTCGGCCGTGGCGGCGGTCTTGCCCAGCCTTGCGACCACCTCGTAGCAGGCATCGAAGGTTTCCTTGCCGGTCGCGATCCCGCGGATCAGTTCGACCAGCTGCATCACCGGCACCGGGTTCATGAAGTGGAACCCCATGAACTGTTCCGGCCGGTCCGTGCGGCTGGCCAGCCGCGTGATCGAGATCGAAGAGGTGTTCGAGGTCAGGATCGTCTCGGGCTTCAGGTGTGGCAGGAGGGCGTCGAAGATCTCCTGCTTGACGGTCTCGCGCTCGGTGGCGGCCTCGATGATCAGGTCCGTGGGGCCAAGGTCGGTCAGTGTCTGCGTGGTGCTGATGCGAGCCATTG
This sequence comes from Salibaculum sp., assembly GCF_035270045.1. NCBI lineage: Bacteria > Pseudomonadati > Pseudomonadota > Alphaproteobacteria > Rhodobacterales > Roseobacteraceae > Salibaculum > Salibaculum sp. The sequence continues at coordinate 2,936 of NZ_DATFIP010000018.1, read as the reverse complement.
CCGTGGCTTTTTCCGCTTCGGAGATGCGCTCGCGGCTGACTTGGCGGTCGAGGTTGCGCTCGATCGTGGATATGGCCTTGTCGATGGCGTCCTGGCTGATGTCGTTGAGCAGCACTTCGTAACCGGCCACTGCGCAGACATGGGCGATTCCGTTGCCCATCTGCCCGGCTCCGACGACGCCAATCCGTTCAATAGCCATACGCGCGATCCCTGGTGAGTGTTGATGGTCATACCCTATGCGCCGTTCCGGTCCGGCTCAAGGTGCCGCATTGCAGAAACCCCGGCGTGCCGATGTGGGTTCGATCGCAGGGCTTAAGCGTTTGGAAAGGGAATCGGCAGAATTTCGTCATCGGTGAGACGAAAAACTGGTGGTGGGACCAATGACACTTCACATGAGAAACGCGCCCGGTGCGTGTCTGACGACTTGCAGCTATGGTCTGTCGCGGTTGGATTTCCGGGGGCCGTGGCGCCCTACCGACGGCGGCTACCTCGCGTGCCTTGGGGGCAGCGAGACCTTCGCACGGGACGTGCCACATCCTTTCCCCGAGCTACTGGAACAGGAAACCGGCACAGTTTGCCTGAACCTGGGCCAACAGATGGCCGGACCGGACCTGTTCTTGCGCGACCACGCGGTGCGCGCGCTCGTCCACGATGCCTCGGCCGTGGTCATTCAGATCATGGGGGCCGTCAACCTCAGCAACCGGTTCTACAAGGTGCATCCACGCCGAAACGACCGGTTCATCGCGCCGTGTTCGCCGCTGCGCGCGCTCTATCCCGAGGTCGACTTTACCGAGATCGCCTTTACCGGCCATCTGATGGCCAGGCTGGCCGAGACCGACCCGCTGAGGGTGTCCGAGGTGCGGCGGGTCTTGCGCGGGTGCTGGATGCGGCGAATGCGCGAACTCGTCGGCCTGGCCAACGGGCCCGTGCACTTGTTGTGGTTCGCACCGCGCCACCCCGAGGATCCGGCGGACAACGGGCACGACCCCTCCCTCGTGACGCCCGAGATGCTGACCGCACTGGAGGCGGCCGGGACGAAAGTGACCCAGGTGGTTTACGACGGCAGCCCCGGTGTCTTGCCGCAAATGCCCTGTACCCCGGATCATCGACGCGCGGCCGCCGCGCTCTGCGATGCCATGGGCCGGTGAAAAAGGCCCGCCGGCGCGGCGGGCCTTTCCCGATGCTCCGGTTCCGGGTCAGTTCAACTTTTCGCTGAGCTCCGGCAGCGCTTCGAAGAGGTCGGCGACCAGACCGTAATCGGCCACCTGGAAAATCGGGGCCTCTTCGTCCTTGTTGATGGCGACGATGATCTTGGAGTCCTTCATGCCGGCCAGGTGCTGGATCGCGCCAGAGATCCCGACGGCGATATAAAGATCTGGCGCCACCACCTTGCCGGTCTGGCCGACCTGCCAATCGTTAGGGGCAAACCCCGAGTCCACGGCCGCGCGGGAGGCGCCCACGGCGGCGCCCAGCTTGTCGGCCAGTGTCTCGATCAGGGCGAAATCGTCTTCGGAGCCGACGCCGCGGCCCCCGGAGACGACGACGCCGGCCGAAGTCAGGTCCGGCCGGTCGGTCTCGGCGACCTTGTCCTCGACCCATTCCGACAGGCCCTCGGCGGCGGGAACACTGACGGTCTCGACTGGGGCGCTGCCGCTGTCACCGGCCGCATCGAAGGTCGAAGTGCGGAAGGTCACCACCTTCTTGGCATCCGAGGACTTCACGGTCTGGATCGCGTTGCCCGCGTAGATCGGGCGTTCGAAGGTGTCGGCGTCGACCACGGCCGAGACGTCCGAGATCACCATGACATCCAGGAGCGCGGCAACGCGCGGCATGACGTTCTTGGCATCCGTGGTGGCCGGTGCGGTGATGTGGTCGTAGTCACCGGCCAGTGACACGATCAGCGCAGCGGTCGTCTCGGCCAGGCGGTGACCGAGACTGTCGTCCTCGGCGACCAGAACCTTGGCGACCCCGTCGATCTGCGCCGCGGCCCCTCCGGCGGCGGCAGCGGAACTGCCCGCGCAGAGAACGGTCACCTCGCCCAGTTGCCCGGCGGCTGTGACCGCCTTGGCGGTGGCATCCATGGAGAGTTCGCCGTCATTGACTTCGGCAAGCAGGAGAACAGCCATCAAACGACCCCCTTTTCCTTGAGTTTCTCGACCAGTTCGTCGACCGAGCCGACGATCTCGCCGGCCTGGCGGGCCTCGGGTTCGGCGGTCGAGACGATGGACAGGCGCGGGGTGACATCGACGCCGTAGTCCTCGGCGGTCTTTTCATCCAGCGGCTTCTTCTTGGCTTTCATGATGTTGGGCAGCGAGGCGTAGCGCGGCTCATTCAGGCGCAGATCGACTGTGACGATGGTCGGCATCTTGACCTTGATGGTCTGAAGGCCGCCATCCACCTCGCGGGTGACGACGGCGCTGTCGCCGTCCACGTCAAGCGCACTGGCAAAGGTGCCCTGGGACCAGCCCAGAAGCGCCGATAGCATCTGGCCGGTGGCGTTCATGTCGTTGTCGATGGCCTGTTTGCCCGCGATGACAAGGCCGGGCCCTTCCTCTTCCACGACCTGGGCGAGGATCTTGGCCACGGCCAGCGGCTCGATGTCCTGGTGGACGTCTTCGGCGGCAACCACGAGAATGGCCCGGTCGGCCCCCATGGCCAGGGCCGTGCGCAGGGTTTCCTGGGCCTGTTTCACGCCGATGGAGACGGCCACGACCTCATCTGCCTTACCGGCCTCCTTGAGGCGGATGGCTTCTTCGACCGCGATCTCGTCGAAGGGGTTCATCGACATCTTGACGTTGGCGAGATCGACACCGGAGCCATCCGCCTTGACGCGGACCTTCACGTTGTAATCGATCACGCGTTTGACGGGCACAAGCACCTTCATCAGCGTAAATCTCCCTATGGATTCCTGTTCTCGCCCCCGTAGGTAGCGCGGG
>NZ_DATFIP010000017.1:0-2376 GCF_035270045.1 Salibaculum sp. | reverse complement strand
TTCCAGGGGGTGGAACACGGCTACGAGTTCGCGCTTGTCGCGGTGCTGGGACTGTGCGTCGCCCTTGCGGCGATCGCCTTCATGCGGCTTCTGCTCGAATTGGGCCCATGGCTCACACGTCACATCAAGCGGCCCGAGTTGCGCACGGCATCGGCAGGCCTTGCGGTGGGGCTGACCGCGTTGGCCTTGCCGGATGTCCTCGGGATCGGCACGTCTACCCTGCGTTTTGCCACCATCGACGGGGCCTTCGGGCTGGCAGAGGTGATTGTCCTTATCCTGACCAAGATCGTACTGACCGCGCTCTGTATCGGCGCGGGGTTTTCCGGGGGCGCCTTCAGCCCGTCGCTTCTGATCGGTAGTCTGATCGGAGTCTTTTTCTGGACGCTCCTGTCCTCCGTCTCCGGCATCCCGAGTTCCGGGGCCGCGATCTATGCCATCAGCGGCATGATGGCCTTTGCCAGCGCGGTCATCGGGGCCCCGTTGACCTGCATTCTGATCGTGTTCGAGCTCACCCGCAATTACGATGTGACGATTGCCGCAATGGTCGCGGTGGTCTTCTCCAGCCTGCTGTCGCACCGGATTTTCGGGCGGTCCCTGTTTGACGTGCAACTGTCCCGGCGCGGCATCGATTTCTCTTTGGGCCGGGATCACGCACATCTCGCCGCGCTGAAAGTAGCTGACTATCTCCAGCCTGACGTGGTCACCGCCGCCGCAGCCGACACCCCGGAAAATGTCACCGCGCGTCTTCACGAAAAGGGCTGGCGTGAGGCGTTTGTCCTCGACCCGGCTGGCAGGCTGCTGGGCGTTTACACGCCGGGCGGCCCCGACGGGCACGGTCGCGTGGACGGTGACAGCCATCCCGCTAAGCTGATGTTCCATGACGACACCGATCTGGCCGAGGCGATGGAGCGCCTGCGCGGCTTCGTCGGCGACGCGGTTCCCGTCATCTCGCGCGACGGGGGATACTATCTCGGCGCCGTTTCGGAGGCCGATCTGGTCTCGGCATGGCTTGATGAGGCCGCCCGTTTGCGGAAAGAAGAAAATGCGTCTGTGTAACGTCCTGCTGCTCTGCTCGCTCTTTGCCCTGCCCGCCGCGGCGGAGGATCTGACCATCGTGTCATGGGGCGGTGCCTATGAAGCCGCGCAACGCGAGGCGGTCATCGCCCCATTCGTCGAGGAGACCGGCCATGACGTGACCGTGGACGTCTATGACGGCACCTGGACCGCCCTCGCCGAGCACGGCGCGGATCAGGGCTGGGATGTGATCGACATGCTGGACGATCAGGCGCGCGTGGCCTGCGGGCGCGGCCTACTGCTGGAGCTGGACCCGCGATCGCTGTTCACGTCGGACGCCTTGGCGGATTTCACACCGTCCGGCCCGACCCGCTGTTCGGTTCCGCAAAATGCCTATGCCCGCGTTATGGCCTTCGATGACCGGGCCTTTCCCGGGATCAAACCGACCAGTATCGAGGATTTTTTCGATACCGAACGTTTCCCCGGCCCTCGTGCGGTGCAGCGCAGCCCCGACGGGATTCTCGAATGGGCCTTGCTTGCAGAGGGCGTGCCGCCTGAACAGGTCTACGGGCTTCTGAGTACCGATCGCGGCCTGAAGCTGGCGTTCCGGCGGCTCGACTCGATTCGCGATGATATCATCTGGTGGCAGGACCCGGCCGAACCCGCCGCGATGCTGGCCGATGGCCGCGCCGCGATGGCCGCCGGTTTCAACGGTCGCTTTTTCGACATGGCCCATCACCGGGGCGCGCCGATTGATATCGTGTGGGATGGCCGGATCATCGGGATCGAGGTCTGGGTGATCGCCGCATCCTCCGATGCGCCCGAGGCCGCGCGCGCCTTTGTCGCCCACGCCTCACGGCCGGCCAGCATGGCGCGGCTCGCGACGCGTATCCCTTACGGCCCCACGCGACGCTCCGCATTCGACCGGATCGCGCTCAACCCCGCAACAGGCGCCCCGATGCGCAGCTATTTGCCAAACGCCCCTCAACATGGCGGCCGGTCGCTGCTTCAGGACAGCACCTGGTATGCCAACACCGAAGACCTGCGACTGCGCCGGTTCCGCGCCTGGCTGAATGAAGACGGGTGATTTTGCGCCTACCGTCTCGCAGGCCGGCGTCAGCCAGCTCGCCGATGTGGAGCGCCCCGCGCGCATCATGCTGGGCTGGAACGAAAGCAGCGAGGCGCTTGGTGCCGTCCGCGTCGCCCTGCCCCTGCTCAAGAGCGCGGACGTGGTGCACGTTGTGGTGATCGACCCGCCCAGCCACGGCCCCAACCGCTCGGACCCGGGCGGCCTTCTGTCGCAATATCTCGCCCGCCACGGCATCAAGGTCGAGATCGACGTGCTCTCCAAGACCCTGCCGC
>NZ_DATFIP010000016.1:0-2649 GCF_035270045.1 Salibaculum sp. | reverse complement strand
GAGCAGTTCCAACGCCCGCGCACGGGCCTGCCGCTTGTCCATACCGCGATGCACGCGCAGCCCTTCGGACAGCTGCCGCCCCACGGTGAACACAGGGTTGAGCGCGGTCATCGGCTCCTGAAAGATCATCCCGATCTCGTTACCCCGGATCGTGCGCATCAGCCCCTGCTCGGTCTGTGCCAGATCGACCTCGCCGCCCTCGCGGCGATCAAACAGCATCCGCCCGCCCGCGATGGTGCCGCCGCCATATTCGATGAGCCGCATCAGCGACAGCGACGACACCGACTTGCCCGAGCCCGATTCGCCCACGATGCAGACGGTCTCGCCCGGATTGACGTCAAAGGACACGTCCTTGACCCCCACAACGGGGCCATCCTTGGTCTCGAACGTGACCCGAAGATTCTCGATCCGGGCAATCGGGGTGTCCAGCATGCGGCGCGGCCTTTTCTCATCCATGACGGGCAATGCTGAAACGCTACTCACTTTGTCGCACCGGTGTCAAACCATGTCCCGCCGTTCCCGGGCGATTGTCGGATTCCCGGATTGCGCCCCTTGCTTTTTGCCCGAATCCGGTCTGTGATGCCCGAACCGACGGGGATGCGGTGCAGCGGCCACAAGGTGCCCTGCCCCCTTTTTTCGTCACATCAAGACCGGTCAAGGCCGGCGAAACCGAAAACGAGATGGCCGAACCAGAGCTGTCCAACACCGGAGGAATCAAACCCAATGACCGTGAAATCCCTGCTTCTCGGGGCAACCGCCGCGTCGTGCCTTGGCCTTGCGGCCCATGCCGAACGCGGGTCGGATGGCCATGTCAACGTGATCTACTGGCAGGCGCCGTCGATCATGAACCCCTACCTGTCCGGCGGCACCAAGGAGATCGAGGCAGCCAGCCTCGTGATCGAACCGCTCGGGCGCTACAACGAAAAGGGCGACATGGTCCCCTACCTGGCCGAGGAAATCCCCACCGTCGAGAACGGCGGCGTGGCCGAGGACCTCAAGTCGATCACCTGGAAGATCAAGCCGGGGCTGACATGGTCCGACGGCACGCCCTTCACCGCCACGGACGTGAAATTCACCGCCGATTACTGCATGAACCCCGAGGGCGGCTGCGCGCAGCTTGCCAAGTTCGAGGGCGTGGAATCGGTCGAGGTGGTCGATGACCTGACCGTGACGGTCAATTTCGCCGATGCCCAGCCTAACCCCTACGGCCCCTTCATGGGCGGCCAGTCCCCAATCATCCAGGCCGCGCAATATGCCGAGTGCACCGGCGCGCGGGCGTCCGAATGCGCCGAGGAAAACTTTGCCCCGATCGGCACCGGCCCCTTCGTGGTGGACGAGTTCCGCCCCAATGACGTGATCTCGCTCTCGGCCAATCCCAATTACCGTGACCCCGAAAAGCCGGCCTTCGCCACCATGACCTTCAAGGGCGGCGGCGATGCCACGGCGGCGGGCCGCGCGGTGCTGGAGACCGGCGAATTCGACTATGCGTGGAACCTGCAGCTCGCGCCCGACGTGATCGCCAACATGGAAGAGGCGGGCCAGGGCGAGGCGCTCGCCGCCTTCGGCACGCTCGTGGAGCGGATCGAGGTCAACCTCACCGATCCTTCCCCCGACCTGCCCGAGGGCGAGCGCGCCACGGCGGCGCATCCGCACCCGTTCCTGACCGACCCGGCGGTGCGTCAGGCGCTTTCCATGGCGATCGACCGCGTGCTGCTGACCGAGATCGGCTACGGCAAGGCGGGCAAGCCCACCTGTGATTGGGTGCCCGGCCCGGATGTCTATGCCGCGGACAACACCCATTGCCTCGAACAGGATATCGAGGGGGCCAAGGCGCTTCTGGAAGAGGCCGGCTGGACCGACAGCGATGGCGACGGGGTGCGCGAAAAGGACGGCGTGAAACTCTCCCTGCTCTACCAGACCTCGACCAATGCCGTGCGCCAGGATTTCCAGGCGCTGATCAAGCAGTGGTGGTCGGAAATCGGCGTCGAGACCGAACTGCGCAACATCTCGGCCAGCGTTTTCTTCGGCGGCGATCCGGGCAGCCCGGACACGTTCCAGAAGTTCTATGCCGATGTGGAAATGTATGCCAACCTCTTCGACGGCACCGATCCGCAGAGCTATCTCGCCTCGCGCACCTGCAACAAGGCCCCGCGCCCCGAAAGCCAGTGGCAGGGCGAGAACATCAACCGCTTCTGCGACCCGGAATATGACGAACTCGTCAAGGAGCTGGGCCGCACGGCAGAATTGTCGAAGCGGGCGGATATCGCCATCAAGCTCAACAACATGATCACCAAAGAGCAGAACGTGATCATTCCGCTGGTCCATCGTGGCCGGGTCTCGGCCAAGTCCAACACCCTGGGCGGCGTGGTGCTGAACGTGTGGGACACCGAGCTGTGGAACGCGGCCGACTGGTACCGCATCGAGGAGTGATCCGGCACATGCCTGATCCGGGCCGGGCGCATGCCCGGCCCCTCTTTCCATTGAATACCCCGCAGAGGCGCCGCGCATGCTGACTTATACGATCCGACGGCTCGTGCTCTCGATCCCGACGCTGCTGTTCATCAGCCTCGTGATCTTCCTGCTGCTGGAGCTTGCCCCCGGCGACCCGATGGCGCAGGTGCCGCTGACCGTGCCGCCCGAGGTCAAGGA
>NZ_DATFIP010000015.1:0-18399 GCF_035270045.1 Salibaculum sp. | reverse complement strand
CGCAAAAGTCAAGGGTCTTGCGAACCGTTCGCAACTAAACGTGGCGCAGTTGAGAACGAGGCCCCAAGCCGCGCGGTCGGCAGGCCGCGGGGTGGCGATCAACGGAGGAATCGGGGCGCTTCATGGCAGCCACATCCGAAGAAGGGTCGAGCGCGGCGCATAGCCCACCAGATCGCCAGCCCGTCCGGGCGGCCTGGCGACCGCGCGGCGCCTCCGCCGCTATTCGCGCGAAAACACTAATTGGCGAGGGCTTGACGCCGGACCCGGCACGTCAGGCATGTTTCTTTGCAGCAGCTAACAAACGATCCGCGAACTGAAAAAGATCAGTGACTTTCTCTATCGGAACGCGTTCCTCCGCCTCACCGTCGAAAAGACCAACGTACTTCCGATTACGATTAAAATGAAGCCTACATATAGGCTTTCTATTATTATCATCGGCCAGCACCGCACAATATGATTTTGAGTCTCTCAAATCCACCCGGTCAGGGTCAATTTCGCTAGAGACAATCGCGCGCACGGTAAGCATACCCTGGATTTCCTCGTCAGTCGTTTCAATATCTGACTCGGCTTTCGGCTCTACATGCTCGCCACTCGACGTCGACTCAAGGGCTGTTGATAGCCGGTGCTTGACCGCCTCGCGAATTACTTCCCGAAAAGCTAACTTCGTCGCTGCCGCAACTTGCTCTCGGACCGACGCGGTGACGCGGCCATCGTAAACCTTACCCGCGATCATACGAACAAAGTCGTCGCTCGGCTCCTCGATCTCTCGAGAAACGACCTCCTTGACCAGCGAGACATATTTTAACTTTTCCGCATTGCGTAAAATGCCATCAATATCAAAATTTCCTTTTGAGAATTTTTGCAATTCTCCAACAGCTTGGGCCGAAACTTCGGTAATATCAAAATGGAAGAAAGGGGTTTGGTCCAGTTTGTTTTGCTCTTCTAAATCAGTGTAAAATCTATATTGGCGTCCGTTCGTGAGTATTGCAAATCGCGCATTTGTGACTGTGAAATACCTGAAAAGTTGCGAAAGATGCTTTTTCTCTAGGTTCGTTGCGAGCGATTTACATTCAATTAGGATCTTAATCTCTCCATCCAAGCTTATGGCATAGTCTACTTTTTCGCCTCGCTTACCCACAGCATCTGCTGAAAATTCTGGGATTACCTCGCTTGGGTTGAAGACGTCATACCCGAGAGCCTTCAAAAACGGCAGAACAACTGAGTGCTTTATAGCTTCCTCAGTTTCTATTGTTTCTGCGTGTTCTTCTAAACGCTTTCCAATGCTCTTAAGCGTAGTGTCCAGCTCACTCATTTATCACCCCCATGAACTCCCGCCATTCCCCCTTGGACATGCCGGAGCTTTCCTGTGTCACTTCCTCACCCTTCAACATCCGGCGAATGCAATCAAGGGCTGAGGCGGATAGGGTCGCACCCCCCATGCGGTAGTCCTCGAAGGCGCCATAGGCCGCCGGGACCCAGTCCTTGACCATCTCGCAGATGGCATCGGCGTAAACGCGGATTTCGTATTGGGCGTGGGCATCGGCGCGCAGGCGCAGGAAGTGGAACAGGTTGTGCAGGTCCACCTTCCAGTACCACTGGGTATAGATGTTGGCGGGCAGGTTCATGCGGGCGAGTTCACGGGCCAGCCCCTGCTGCCCCTCCTGCCCGATCATTTCCTCGTAATGGTCATAGGCGCGCCCGGCGTCGTCTTTCAGGATGTGCAGCACGCGCTCGGCCTCGTCCCCGGTCAGCACCTCGCCCCGGCCCTGGTTGTTGGTGGTCGATTGCGCGGCCAGGTCCTGCGCCCGGGGGATGTAGAATTCCCGGTCGAGGATCGAGTAGCGCGCGGAATACTCGTTCACGTTGGCGGTGCGGTGGCGGATCCACTGGCGGGCCACGAAGACCGGCAGCTTGACGTGGAACTTGACCTCGCACATCTCGAACGGGGTCGAGTGCCAGTGCCGCATCAGGTAACGGATCAGCCCGGCATCGTTGCTGACCGACTTGGTGCCGCGGCCGTAGCTGACCCGCGCGGCCTGGCAGATCGCGGCATCGTCGCCCATGTAGTCCACCACCCGGACGAAGCCGTGGTCCAGCACCGGGGCCGCCTTGTAGAGATGCGCCTCCATCCCCTCGGACACCGCGCGCAGGGTCTGACGGGGGGCGGCGCGCAGGGCATCGATCTCGGCCTGTTGCTCGGGCGTGAGGGGCATGGGCGGGGTTCCTCGCTGATTCTGGACGTGACTGTGACCCGAAGACTATATCTGCGCCGAAATCGGGCGGGAACCCCGATATCCTGTGGAGTGTCTGTCAAGGCAATCGTTGACTTGTATCGCGCAATTCCCGAATATGGTCGCCAAGAGCCGGAAACCGGCCACAGGCAGCACATTTCGAGCAGGACATTCCATGGGACAGCGCGGCAAGACCAGCCCCGTCATGATAACCGCCCTCAGCCTGGCGCTGTTGGCCGGATGCGGCGGTGACGGGACGAATCCATTCCAGGAGGACCCCGAGGAGCCGACGGAAGACGGCGGTGATGGCGGTGACGGGGGCACGGGTGACGGCTTTGACCTGGGCGGCGGTGGCACGCCGCCGGGTATCGACGGGCCCAGCGGCTCGGTCACTTCGCAACTGGTGCGGTATGAAGAGCGCAACGACAACGGCGGCGGCTATGCCGAGGAGTTTGCCTATGACTCCGACACCGACACCTTCACCGTCGACAACCTCGCCTTCGATGGCGACAACACCTACGAACGCGGGACCGCCGTTGCGAGCCTCGGGCCCAACAGCACCTATGCGGTCTACGAGGCGGATGTCACGGTTCCGGATGGCCTGAACGGCGATCCGGTGTCCCAGATCCAGAACTACCGCGCGATTGTCGGGATCAGCGGTAATTCCGTGTCCGGTGAACCGCGTACCTCCTTCGCCATCGTGCGGACGGGTGGCTATGTCCAGTACGGCTTTGGCGGGTTCGTCTACGAACGCCGGGGCGGCGCGGTCATCCCGACCACGGGCCAGGGCACCTTCGAAGGGGATTATGCAGGCGTTCGCATTTTCGACGGCCGGGGCGGAATGGAATACGTCGAGGGCGACATGGAAATGCGGATCGACTTCGAAGATCCCAATGCGACGAACGGCGTCGCAGGCTCGATCACGAACCGTGTCGGCTATGATCCGGACGGGAACCTCGTAACACTCGGGAACGACGGAGAGGCCGGCGAATTGCCGCTGCCCGATATCCGCTGGGTTCTCGATGGCGAGGGCAACATGAGCGCCGATGGAGAGATGACGGGAGAGGTCTTCAGCACCTATGTCGATCCGGACGGAAACGAGGTGCAATACGAGGACGGCAACTATTACGCCATCCTCGCGGGAGACGCGACCGACGGCACCGATGGCGGCGAGGTCGTCGGCGTCCTCGTGGTCGAGTCCGACGATCCGCGCTTTGATGGGGTCACCGCTCAGGAAACCGGCGGCTTCATTCTCAGCCGTTGAAACCGCCTGTTGCAAGCCTCCGGGCAGTCGCGCTCTTCTTGCTGACGCTGATCTGTGCGACATCTGCCAGTGCGCAATCTGAAAGCCCGCTTCGCCTGACCCCCGAAGACATGCGCCTCACGGCCGCGGCCAGCCTGGAAGCCGCACAGGCCGCCAGGGCTCTGGCCCTGGCAGAAGCCCTGATGCTGCGAAATCCCGATGACAGGATCGCCTTGAACATCGCGGCCCGGGGCGCCTTGCAGGTGGGACGCCCGGACAAGACGCTCCGCTATTCAAAGCGGCTTTTCCGCACGAGTCAGTCCGACCGCGAGCGCTTTGCTGCGGCCCGGACCGCTGCCCTGGCACTTGCCAGCTCGGAAAATTTCACGCGCGCGCAAATCTGGTTGCGCCGGGCGCGCCAACTTGCCCCAGACGAGGCCGCCCGCGCCGCGGTCGGGCGCGACTATCGCGTCCTGCGCGCGCGCAACCCGCTGCGCTTCCAATTCGACGTGGGGATCTCACCAAGCTCGAATATCAACAATGGCAGTTCGGAGGACGGATTCGAGTTTCTGGGGGTGCCCATCGGGTTCACACCCGATGCCCGCGCCCTGTCAGGGCTGGAGTTCTCTTTCACGGGCAACGTCGAATTCAAGCTGCATCAAACCGGGCGTCGTTTGACCACGCTTTCGGCCAGCAGCACCGCGTCGCGCTACGCCTTGAGTCCTCCAAGCGCCGAGGCGGCCCCGAACTTCGACGCCGCGGACCTCGACCGAACAAGACTGGGCGTTGAACTGCAGCACCAATGGGCAACCTCGGGCCGGGACGACCCCGCCAATATTGCCATCGGAGTGGAACTCGCGCACTTTGCCGGAGACCCCTACGCGCGAGAGGTTGCCCTGTCAGGCGGCCGCACCTGGCACCTGTCGGACGAGACCGGGATTCACGGACAACTGGCCCTTGCCCGGACCACCTATCTTCAAACGGACACCACCTCGCGGCAGTGGGACGCCTCCTTGCGCTGGTCGCGGGAACTGGACGAGGGAAAGCGTCTGCATCTCTTTGCCGGCGCGGGAGAAACACTGTCCGACACGGACAGCTTGCGGTCGAGACGGCGCCATATCGGCATCGGGTACGATTTCGGGCGCGTGGCGGATCGTTTCGATATCGGGCTCGGATTCTCCCACGTTTGGCGCGACTATGAACCAAGCCTGCTGACGCCGGAGGGCCGTCACGATCGGCAGGTCAAGGCCTCGGTCACGCTGGGCATGCCGATGGTCGAGGTTTATGGATTCCAGCCGGAAACCCGCTTCGAGTTGCAGGATACCGCGTCCAATACGGCGCGCTACGATACACAATCCCTTTCGGTGGATTTCGGGTTCCGCTCGGCCTTCTGACCCTTTCCCCGGTTGCGCAGCGTGCTAGGCTTTCACGAAACCCGACTGGAGGACAGACATGCCGCTGAAATACCTGCACACGATGGTCCGCGTGAAGGACCTCGAAACCTCGATGGCCTTCTACGAGCTGCTGGGCCTCAAGGAGACCCGCCGGATGGAGAGCGAGGGCGGCCGCTTCACCCTGGTCTTCATGGCGCCGCCGGGACAGGAAGAGTGCCCGGTCGAACTGACCTGGAACTGGGACGGCGACAACGCCCTGCCCGACGACAGCCGCCACTTCGGCCACCTGGCCTACGAGGTGGACGATATCTATGCCACCTGCCAGCACTTGGCGGACAACGGCGTGACCATCAACCGGCCGCCGCGCGACGGGCACATGGCCTTCGTGCGCAGCCCCGACAACATCTCTGTCGAGTTGTTGCAGGCCGGCGACGCCCAGGCCCCGGCCGAGCCCTGGGCCAGCATGGACAACACCGGCCATTGGTAAGGCGCGCGCGCATCGCGCTGGCCTTGCTTGGCGCGGTCGCGGCACAGCCGGCGGCGGCCTGCCGGCTGGCCCTGGCGCTCGCGATGGATGTTTCGTCCTCGGTGGACGCGGCCGAGGATGCGCTGCAACGGGGCGGGCTGGCCGCGGCGCTGGTGGCGCCGGACGTCCAGGCTGCCTTTCTCGCCCCCGGCGATCCCGTGGCGTTGGCCGTCTACGAGTGGTCGGGACGCCGGAAACAGATCCTGTTGCAGGATTGGGTGCTGATCCGCGCCCCGTCCGACCTTCAGGCGGTCTCGGCCCGGATCGCGGCCAGCCCGCGCAGCCATGACGATTTTCCCACCGCACTGGGCTATGCGCTCGGCTACGGCGCCACACTGCTGGGCCGCGCGCCGGACTGCGCAGCAGCGACGCTGGATGTTTCGGGCGATGGCGAAAACAACGAGGGCTTCGGCCCAGAAGAGGCCTATCGCGCCTTTCCCTTCGACGGCATCACGGTCAACGGACTGGTGGTGCGGGCCATGCCGACCGAGGGCCGGGCGGACCTGGTCAGCTATTACCGCGACACGGTGATTCGCGGCCCCGGCGCCTTTGTCGAGGTCGCAGGAGGGTTCGCGGATTTCGAGCGGGCGATGCGGGCCAAGCTGATCCGGGAACTGGGCGCCGTCATGCTGGGCAGGGTCCGCTGATCCGCGGGATCGGGCGGGACAAGGCGTGACCTGCCAACCGCGGACGGTCGGCGCCCATGACGATCAGTATATGTACCGGATCTGATCCGACCAGTAGCGTTCGACCCGGCGCAGCGCGGTCGTTATCTCGTCGATGCCATCCATGCTCAGTACCTCGCGATCTTGCAACCCACGGGCGTGATTGCCGAACAGCCCGGCCACGATGTCCCGGATCTCGCGGCCCTTGGCCGTCAGCCGCACCCGGACCGAGCGGCGATCGATCTCGCAGCGCTGATGGTGCATGTAGCCCATCTCGACCAGTTTCTTGAGGTTGTAGCTGACGTTGCTGCCCTGGTAGTAGCCGCGGGTCTTGAGTTCGCCCGCCGTGACCTCGTTGTCGCCGACGTTGAACATCAACAGGGCCTGTACCGCGTTGACCTCCAGTATGCCGACCCGTTCGAATTCATCCTTGATGACATCGAGCAGCAATCGGTGCAGGCGTTCCACCAGCATCAGTGTTTCAAGGTAGGACGTCATGAACCCGGTGTCATAGGCCCGCGCCTGGCCGTCCGCCTCGGGGCCGGTATCGGGCGCGGGGTCGGGAACCCTGTGAAATGACATGCAACACCCTCCGTTCTGTGCCGTTGCACGTCCCAGATGCCACGCAAATGCCAAACAACCGGTTAAGCGGCCCGAAACCGCGCCGGGCCCTGACGGGTCGGGCCGGATCAGGACGGCCGGGTCACCCCTGCCGCCCCCTCGGCGATACGCGCCACCAGCGCAGCGTAGGCATCGGGCGGCGCCGCCTGCCCCGAGACCCATTGGTAGAGATCCTGGTCGCTCTCCGACAACAGCCGGTCGTAGAGGTCCAGATCCGCCCCTTCCATGGCCCACAGGTGACTGTCGGCAAACGCGGCCAGGATCAGGTCCATCTCCTTGATGCCTCGCCGGATCGAGCGCATGTAAAGCCGCTTGCGGCGGATGTCGCCGTCTTCGGTCATGTCACGTCGCTCAGCACAGCGCGCAGACGCTTTTCCAGTTGCGACAGCTTTTCGCCCGACTGCGCGATCTGGGCACGCAGGGTGCGCATCTCGGCCAGGATCGCGCGCACGTCGGCGGGTTCCACCTGTTGCTCGTCCGGCGCCTCGACGCCCTCGCCCTCACCCGTGAGCAGCCAGCGCATCGACACCCCGAGGATACCCGAGACCATCTGGAGCTTGTTCGCGCGCGGCTCGTTAAGGTCGTCCTCCCAGTTGCGCAGGGTACCGAGCTTGATTCCCAGCTTCTTTGCAAGATCCTTCTGGGTCATCGACACCGCCTCGCGCGCGGCGGCCAGCCTGTCGCCGAATGTGGCGGTATTCTCGCTGAACCACTCGGTTTTCTCGTCTTCCGTCATGGCGTCCTCTGAGCTTGTCTGTTCGCTTCGGCACACCTATGACACGTCGCATAGGGGAATTCAAAACCGGGGCCGACCATGTCCTTGCTGTCCGCGACACTGACCCGTGTCAAACCATCGCCAACCATCGCTGTAACGACCCGGGCCGCCGAGCTGCGCGCGGCGGGCCGCGACGTGATCGGCCTGGGCGCGGGCGAGCCGGACTTCGACACGCCCGCGCATATCCGCGCCGCCGGCATCCGCGCCATCGAGGATGGCAAGACCCGCTATACCGCCGTCGACGGCATCCCGGAGCTCAAGGCGGCGATCTGCGCCAAGTTCAGCCGCGACAACGGGCTGGACTACACGCCCTCGCAGGTCTCGGTCTCCTCGGGCGGCAAGCAGGTGCTCTACAATGCGCTGATGGCCACGCTTAATCCCGGCGACGAGGTCATCATCCCCGCCCCCTACTGGGTCAGCTACCCGGACATGGTGCTCTTGGCGGGCGGCACGCCGGTCACGATCGAGGCCACGCTGGAAACCGAGTTCAAGATCACGCCCGACCAGCTCGCGGCGGCAATCACGCCCCGCACCAAGTGGGTCCTGTTCAATTCGCCCTCCAACCCCACCGGGGCAGGCTATTCCCGGGACGAACTGAAGGCGTTGACCGATGTCCTGATGCGGCACCCGCATGTCTGGGTGATGACCGACGACATGTATGAACACCTGGCCTATGACGATTTCACCTTCTGCACACCCGCGCAGGTGGAACCGGCGCTTTACGACCGGACCCTGACCGTCAATGGCGTCAGCAAGGCCTACTGCATGACCGGCTGGCGCATCGGCTACGCGGCGGGGCCCGAGGTTCTGATCGCGGCCATGCGCAAGGTGCAGTCGCAATCCACATCGAACCCCTGCTCGATCAGCCAATGGGCGGCGGTCGAGGCGCTGAACGGCCCGCATGATTTCATCGCCGCAAACAACCGCGCCTTCGTGCGCCGCCGCGACCTGGTTGTGCGGATGCTGAACGCGGCCCGGGGCATCGACTGTCCGACACCCCAGGGGGCCTTCTACGTCTATCCGTCGATCGCGCATTGCATCGGCAAGACCAGTGCGGGCGGGGCGCTTATCGCCACGGACGAGGATTTCGCCACCGCCCTGCTGGAGGAAACCGGCGTCGCCGTGGTCTTCGGCGCGGCCTTCGGCCTGTCGCCCAATTTCCGTGTCAGCTACGCCAGCGACGATGCCACCCTGGAAGAGGCCTGCCGCCGCATCCAGCGCTTTTGCGATGGACTGCGCTAGGATCGGTCCGGTTCTGGCGCGGCCCGTCCGGCTCTGCTAGCCTTTGCGCAAGGCCGCGCCGCGGCGGTTGAAAGGGACGAGGCAGAGATGGGCGCAGAGCTTCCCGAGTACTATTTCCGCGTCAAGGAGAACGGCGCGGCCGTTTTCAAGGTCGATACCGAGAACCGCCAGCGCCGGATCGAGATGGACCAGATCGCGGTGGTGAACATCAACAATGGCCAGATCAAACCGCAGGGCGACCGCACCCTGGCAGATGACGACCTGGCCGTGATCCGCGACTGGATGGCCCAGCGCGCCGCGACCCTGGCCCGGCGCACCGTCGACGACATCCACCGCGCCATAGACCACCTGAACCTGACGACCCAATGGGCGCAGTCCAAGGCCACGGACGAACAGCTTGAGGATTTCACCGACGAGTTGCTGCTGGCCATGCACGATCTGCGCTCGGTGCTGGTGCGCAAGAAGGCCGACCGTCTGACCAAGGGCACGGACGCGGCGGAATAGGCGGCCCCGTCAGGTGCCCGGACGCTGTGCCGGGTCCATCGCCTCGCAGGCGTTCTGGGCCAGGCTGCGCCCGGCCTCGCGCATGGTCAGGTAGGTGCGGTTCGCCCCGGCCTCCTGGATCTGGGTGAGATGTTCGTCATGCATGGCATGGCTGACGATCGGTCCTTCGAAACCCTTGGCGCGCAGGGTGCGCGCGGCGATCACCTTCGCCTCGAGGTCGTTCATCGCGAGCACCGCGGCCTTGATCCGGTCCAGATTGACGCCCGACCAGAAATTGCTGTCCTCGGCGTCGGCGAAAACCACGTTGCGCCCCGCCTCGGCATGGGCCTGCGCCCTGTAATTGTCGGCGTCCATCCCGATGGGTTTGAAGCCGCGTTCCTGCATGACAGCGTAGGCGGCCGATCCCGTGCGCCCCATGCCGAAGATCAGCACATCCGCGTCGCCCAGTTCCGTGGGCTGTTCATCGGGGTGGCGCGTGACGCGCTGGAAGGGCCGCAGACGGTCTGAGAACCGCTCGAAAAGCGGGTGCGCAAGGTGGTTGATCGGCGCGGCGATCAGGAACGAGACCGAGACGGCGATGGCAAGCGGCACCACGAAGGACTGCGCCGCGGGGATGCTGCTGGCGACGATCAGGCCGAATTCACTGTAGACCGAAAGCGACAGCGCCGAAAGAAAGGCCGTCCGCGCACGCAGTTTGAAGCCCACCAGCAGGCCAAAGAACAGCAAGCCCTTGAGCGGCAGCAGCAGACCCAGCACAGCGGCAAAGACCACCGCATCCCAGTCGGGCAGGCCCGACATTCCGATGGACAGGAAGAAGCCGACCAGGAATATCTCCTTGAGCGACCAGAGCGCCCCCGACAACTCGCCCGCGCGCGGATGGGTGGACAGCAGCAGTCCCATGACAAGCGCGCCGATCTCGCCCTTCAGCCCGATGATCTCGAAGCCGTAGCCGCCCACGACGATGGCCAGCGCCATGCCCGCAAGAACCAGCACCTCTTCATGGCCGGCCCAGTCCAGAACCTTGTGCAGCACCGGGCGCAACAGCGGTGCGGCCAGGACAAGCAGCGCCCAGGGCCCCGGCACCTTGCCGGCAAATACCGCGATGACGACCAGGGCGATGATATCCTGAACGATCAGGATGCCGATCGCCGTGCGACCGTGGAAACTGCCCATCTCGCGCTTGGCGTCCAGCATCTTTGCCGTCAGCACCGTCGAGGAGAAGGCCAGTGCGATCCCGACCAGCAGCGCCAGCGTCCAGTCCGGCGTGAAAAGCAGCCGCGCCAACGGCGTGAACAGCGCCACCGACAGCCCAAAGTGCAGCAGGGCGACGCCGACGACCTGCGGCTCGCCGATCTGGCGCAGCTTGAGCTTGAGGCCCACGGTGAAGAGCAGCAGCAGAACACCCAGTTCGGCGAGGTGATCCAGGATCGGGCCGGTTTCGGCCGGCATCCCGAAGCGCGGCCCCAGCGCGTTGATGGCAAAGCCCGCGGCCAGGAAACCCACCAGCGGCGGCAGGCCCAGCGGCCGCATCGAGAGGCCGAAAAGAAAGGCGGCGCCGACGGCGAAAACCTCGAAGATCATGTTCTGCCCTGCCCCTTGCAGTCTGCGAGATAGTCAAGAACACCGTGCCGCCGCGCACCGGTTCGTGCAGAGCATGGCCAAGCCCCCGCAGCGATGCAAGTGCCGCGTCGCGGCTCAGCCCGGCCGAACCCCGGCGGGCGGCGTGGTATCGAAACGCGCCAGTTGCCGCAGCAGCCGCACCGTGAGGAAAAGCGCCGCCGCCGCCAGCCCCAACGTCATTCCGAACCAGAGGCCGGGCCCCTCGAATCCCAGCGGAAAGCCCAGCACATAACCCGCGGGGAGGCCGATACCCCAGTAGCTGAGCGCAGCCAGCCACATCGGCACATTGGTGTCCTGCATCCCGCGCAGGTTCGACAGCGCCACGACCTGGCCCGCGTCCACGAACTGGAACAGGGCGGCGATCATCACCAGCCCCGCCCCCAGCGCGATCACCGCGCCGCGCTGCGGTTCATCGGGAGCCACAAAGAGAGACACAAGCGTTTCGGGCAACAGCAGGAAAATCGCGATGGCAAAGACGCCGAACACCATGGACAGCGCAAAGGACGCCTCGGCGGTGCGACGCATCTCGGGCCCGTCGCGGCGGCCGAAATGGCTGCCGATGCGGATCGTGGCGGCGTTCGACATGCCAACGTGGAACATGAACATCACCGCCGTCAGCTGCAGCGCGATGCCATGGGCGGCAAGTTCCACCTCGCCCAGCCAGCCCATCATGATGGACGACCCGGTGAACAGCCCGCTTTCCGACAGCGCCGCACCGCCCACCGGCAGGCCCAGCTTGAACACCCGCGCCATGATCTCGGCATCGGGTTTCCAGATGCGGCGGAACAGCGCCAGGTCAGGTCGTTTCCACTGGGCATAGGCCATCAACGCACCCATCTGCACCGTGTGCGTCAGGATCGAGGCCAGCGCCGCCCCCTCGATGCCCAGTTCGGGCGCGCCCAGATTGCCGAAGATCAGCGCGTAGTTGAACACGGCATTCATGACCAAAGCGGCCAGCGTGATCCAGAGCTGCACCGCCGTCAGCTGCACGGCCCCGAGGAAGGACCGCATCACGTGGCCCGCCAGCGCCGGGAAAAAGCCTAGGATCGCGATCCGCAGGTATTTCCCGCCCTCCACGGCCACCGCCTCGGGCTGGCCGATCAGGCGCAGTAGGTCGGCGCCGCGCCACAGAAGCGCCACCGCGACGAAGCAAAAGACGATGGACAGCCACAGCCCCATCCGGGTGATGCGCCGGGCGCTGACATCGTCGCCCTGCTCCACCGCCTCGGCCACCATGGGCGTGACCGCGTGGCCGAAGCCCGCGCCCACGATGAAGACGACGAACCAAAGCCCGTTTGCCACGGTCGAGGCGGCCAGCGCGGTCACGTCATACCAGCCCAGCATGAGGGTATCGGTCATGTGGATCAGGAAGCCGGCAAGCGTCGCCCCCACCAGCGGCATACCAAGGCTCAGAAGCCGCCGGGCATGGGTGATATGGGGGGTGCGCTGCGACATGAAACAGCCTTACGCCCGGTTTTTGGGCAGGTCCAGAACCGCTCTCGGGCGCCGGCTAGAAAATGCCCCCGCGCATGAGAAGCTGTCCGGCCAGCAACACGACGGCCAGGCCCGCCAGAAGCTCCACCAGCGCCAGCAAGCGGACACTGCCGCGCCCCGTCGCGGCCTGCATCAATGCGCTTTCGCGGAACGTCACGGCGGCCAGGGCCACCGTGACGGTCACCGTCGCGGTGCCCAGCCCCATGACGAAAGCACCGACGATCCCGGCCCAGTCAAGTCCCAGCCGCCAGGTCAGGATCAGCAGGAACAGCGCCCCTGTACAGGGCCGGATTGCCACCGCCCCTACCAGCGCCAGCGCCTCGGGCAGCGACCGGACGGTTTCGGCCTGTTCCACCGTGGGCCCATGGGCATGGCCGCAGGTTTCACAGGGGTCCTCACCGTCGTGGGCATGACCACGGACCGGGGCCGCGCCGCGCCAGACCTTGCGCGCCCCGCGCCAGAGCAGCCAGAGCCCGATCAGCCCCACCGCACCGTAGGACAGGGCCTCGAACAGGCCGTCGGACAGGCCTTGGACCTGTTGCCGGGTCCAGCCCAGCGCCAGGACCGCGCTGTAGACCAGGATCACCGCGGTCGCCGCCTGCCCCAGCGAGGAGGCCAGCGCCAGTCCCGACAGACGCAGCACCGGCACCCGCCGGCCAAGGCCATAGCCGCCGATCACCAGCTTGCCGTGACCCGGCCCGGCTGCATGGAAGAACCCGTAGGCGAAACACAGCCCCCAGAGCGTGGCCAGCGCCCCGGCCTCGCCGCGTTTCAAGGCGCGCAAAGCCCCGGCCATGGCGTTCTGTACATCGCGCTGCCCGGCGGCGGCCCAACGCGTGACGCTATCGGCCCCGCCATAGCCCCACAGCCAGACGGCCAGCGCCAGAAAGCCGCCGAGCGGGATCAGCAGCATCAGCCGCCGCATGACACACGGATCGTGTCGGCGAAATCCTTGCCAACCTCTGGAAAGGCAACCTCGGCCTCGTCCTGCGGCATCCCGTAGAGCAGTTCATCCACCTTCTCGGTCGCGGCGATCAGGTCCGCGCGGCGCACCTGAGCGGTGCAGGCCGCGTTGCCGGTGACCGTCACCGGGGTGACGACCGTGTAGGCGGTGTAATAACCGGGGTCGTAGACCCTCACGGTTGCATCGCCGGGCGCGGCCGCCGCGACGGGACGGGTATGGCGTTCGATCACTTGGCCGTCCTCGAAGGCGACCGAGGCGTCTTGCCGGGCGCCCAGTTGCACGGGACGCCCCCCCTGGGTCACGTAAAGGTCGCCTTCATAGCCTTCTGGCCAATCCAGGACCGCATCGGAGAGGGTCGCCCGTTCAGCTCCGGTCAATTGCCCGTCCATATCGGGATCAAGCCCCAGGTCCTCGGTCAGCAGCAGCGAGAAGAACTCGTCATACGTCCAGGTCAGCCGCACCGCCCGAAGCGTGCCAGCCTCGTAAACAAGCGCCACGTCCGCATCCACGAAAAGATGCGGATGCGCCTGCGCCGGAGCGGTCAGCATGGCGAGAATGGCCGTCAGACCACGCAGCATGGCGGTCAGCCTCCAACCAGGGGCATCAACGCCAGCGCAAGGCAGCCCAGGCCCTGCACCAGCGCGATCGCCAACCCGGCCCAGCGCCAGGCCCCGGCCTGCGGGGTGCGTCGCGCAGCGAGCCAGACCGCCCGGGTCAGCGCCAGGAACCAGGCCGCCAGCGTCCCGAAAAAGGCAAGCTGCGCAATCATCAGAACGCCCGGCCCTGCGCCGGCGCCGGTCAGCACGACCGACCCGAGCACCGCAAGCGGCGCTGCCATGAACCACATGCCCAGACAGCCCACCCAGAAGGTATCGCCCAGCCCCTCTTGCCCGCGCAGCATGGACACGATCCAGGCACGGGTGAAATAGCGCCGCCGCGCACCGTTCGCGCGGGTCAACTCATCGTAGTCACCAGTCATGAGGCCTCCTTTCCGGCTGCACTGTGCCGTTGGCGGCGAGACTATGAGACATGCCCGGAAACGACCAGTCCCCCGGGGGCCGCAGAGCGGAAACCCACCGTTTTGCGCGGCACGCCGGCGCGAGGCCGCCCTCAGAGCACCGTGTCGATCACCGCGCGGAAACGCGCGAGCGTCGCATCGACATCCGCCAGCTTGTCCAGCCCGAACAGTCCGATGCGGAAGGTGCGGAAATCGGCGGGTTCGTCCACAGCCAGCGGCACGCCCGCTGCGATCTGCATGCCTTGGGCGGCGAATTTCGCGCCGCTCTGAATCTCGGGGTCGTCGGTGTAGCAGACCACCACGCCCGGCGCGGCAAAGCCCGGCGCGGCAACCGAGTCCAGGCCTCTTTCGGCCAGGCAGGCGCGGACCCCTTCACCCAGGCGCCACTGGGCATCGCACAGGGCCGCGAACCCCATCTCGCGGCTTTCCACCATCGTGTCGCGGAAGGCGCGCAGGCTGTCGGTGGGCATGGTCGCGTGATAGGCATGACCACCGGCGAGGTAGGCTTCCATGATCTGGCGCCATTTCTTCAGGTCCAGCGTGAAACTGTCCGATCGCGTGTCCTCCAGTCTCTCCAGCGCGGGCCGGCTCAGCATCACCAGCCCGGCCGATGGCGTCGAGGACCAACCCTTCTGCGGGGCCGAGATCAGCACATCCACGCCGGTCGCGGCCATGTCCACCCAGACACAGCCCGACGCAATACAGTCCAGAACCATGAGCGCGCCGACCTCGTGGGCGGCCTTTGCCATGGCGCTGATATAGGCGTCGGGAAGGATGATCCCGGCACTGGTTTCCACGTGCGGGGCAAAGACGACATCTGGCCGCGCCGAGCGAATCGCGCTTGTCACCTCGTCGATGGGGGCCGGGGCGAAAGGCGCGCGGCTGTCGTTGCCGGTCTGGCGGGCCTTCACGACCGTGGTCTCGGCGGCAAAGCCGCCGGTTTCGAGAATCTGTGACCAGCGGTAGGAAAACCAGCCGTTGCGCAGGACCATCGCGTGGCGTCCGGCGCCGAACTGGCGCGCCACGGCCTCCATCGCGTAGGTGCCGCCACCGGGTACGATCGTGGCGCCCTCTGAGGCATAAACCTCGCAAAGCATCGCGTGCAGGTCGCGCATGACCTCCTGGAAGGCGGCGCTCATGTGGTTGAGCGAACGGTCCGTGAAGACCACCGAGAATTCCATCAGACCCTCCGGGTCGACGGGGCTGCGCAGGTCGTCCTCGGGCATGGGCTTGCTCTCCTCACCTGTTCCGTGTCGGCGACCGGACGGCCGTCCGGTCAATCCTCCCAGCAACTGACCAGGACGGCCACATCGGCGGCCATCTGGGTCAGGGCGGCTGGGCTCATGCTTGCGTCCACGTCGGTCGTGCGGACCGGCACACCAGCGGCATCAAGCGAGGCGACGATCTGCTCGGCATGGACCGAGAAGGAGACCTCGGGCGGCAGAACCTGGCCGTTCTCGGGTTTGCGCGGCAGCAACATCCCCAGCACGGCACCGCCGCCGTCGAAGACCGGCCCGCCCGTGTCGCCCTCTTGCGCCATGAGCGAGAGGCGCTTGACCTCTTCCTGACCATCCAGCCCGCGGATGTCTGCCAGGGTGCCGAAGGTCAGCGCCGGGGTCGCCAGCACGCCGCCGTAGGGAAAGCCCGCCACGGCGACATCGGCCTGCAGGCGCGGGACGCCGACATTGAAATCCGCCACCTGCGGGGGCGCCAGTTCAGCCTCGGGGCGCAGCACGGCCAGGCCCAGGGCCTCGTCGCGGTGGATCGGACGCGCGTCATGGGCCTTGGCCAGGGTGATGGACCCGCAGCCCTCGATGGCCTCGGTCGTGGTCAGCACGTCACCTCCGGCGTTGACGTAGAACCCGCTGCGGTCGCGCAGGGGGCGGCGGACTTGCAGGCCCGAAACCAGGTCGATGGCCTGGTCATCGTCAGGGGCGGCGATGGCCGGGTCGAGCACGCCGCCGATGCGGACGAAGCTCTCGCGCATCTCGGACAGGACCCGGGCGCGGCGCTCGGCGTCACCGGCGGGCCATACCAGGACAAAGCCCTTGATCTGGCCATCGTCCAGCGAAACCGAGGTGAACGACTGGATATCCTCGCCGTTCCCCTCGATGGTGAAGCCGTCGGCGTTGCGCGAGCGCGGCCCTGAACGCGGGACGATTTCCAGCGTTTGCATGATCTCGTAGAGGCCGAACATCCGCGTCCGGTCGCCGGGCTGCGAGATCAACAGAACCTGCGCGTCGAGATCACCCGAGGGGCCATAGCGGGCAAAGGGCGGATCGTAGGCCTCGAAGGCGACGACGCCAGTGGGCATCCGCATCTCGATCCCGGCGGCCTCGTCGCGGACCAGTTGCAAGCCCATCCCGTCGAGGATGGCGTTGTAGGCGGCCAGCAGTTCGGCCCTCTGTCCGGTGGTCATGACGCCGGTGACCTCGTGATTGCCGGCCTCCTGCCAGGCGGCCATGGCATTGCGCGTTCCGCCCCCGAACAGGCCGTCGATGGCGCCGGTGTAATGCCCGGCCCATTGCAGCATTTCCTGCAATTCCCGTTTCTCGTCGCGGCCAAGCTGGCGTTCGGCGGCACGGGCCTCGGCCACGGTTTCATCGGGGATCTCGATCGGATCCGGTGCGGCCTGCGGCGCCCCTTCAGGGACGGACGCCGTGCCCGACACCCCGGCAGGCCAGTAGCGCTGCCGGAACCGGCTGCCATCGACCAGGTAGCTGTCGGCAGGGATCAGTCCGCGGGCGCGCAGGCTTCGGCGAACCGCCTGGGCCTGGCCCTCGGTGTAGGGGCCAAGGGCGATCCCGTACCAGCCAGTTCCCAGCAAGAAGCCATTGACATCGTCAACCCCGGCCGCGGCATAGCCGCGCGCAGCCTCCTGCGCGTCGGTCAAGGTGCGCTGCGCCTCGATCTGGACCCAGGACTCCTGCTGCGCCGTCGCCGGCCCAGCGGCCAGGGCACCGACCGCCACCGCCACAATGATCGCGAAAAGAGCCGTCTTTACCCTGCGCATGCTACCCATTCCATCCCTGTCCTTGTCACGGTTCATCGCGCTGCCCACACCGGGGCAGTCCCCGTGGATAACTTACCAGACGAAAGGCGTTTTGCACGCCGAAATTGCCCCGGGGCCCGGCAGGGGATCAGCCCGGGGCCGCCGGGGCCGAAATCCCCGCCGAGCCCGGGCGGCGGGCGCATTGACCCTGACCGCCGCCCCGCCTATTGACACGCGCGAACGCATCCGGCGCCCGCCGCCCGCTCGCGACGGGTTCCGCGCGCCGAAAACCGAAAGGCTTGCCATGGCTGACGCGCCCCGACAGACCCGGCCCCGCAGCTTCCAGGAGGTCATCCTTCGGCTGCAATCCTACTGGGCGGCGCAGGGCTGTGCCGTGCTGCAGCCCTACGACATGGAGGTCGGCGCGGGCACCTTTCACCCGGCCACCACGCTGCGGTCGCTCGGCACGCGGTCCTGGGCGGCGGCCTACGTGCAGCCTTCGCGGCGACCCACCGACGGGCGCTATGGCGACAACCCCAACCGCTTGCAGCACTACTACCAGTTCCAGGTGCTGATCAAACCCAGCCCGCCGGACCTGCAGGACCTCTATCTCGGCAGCCTCGAAGCCATCGGCATCGACATGGGCCACCACGACATCCGTTTCGTCGAGGATGACTGGGAATCGCCCACGCTGGGCGCCTGGGGCCTGGGCTGGGAAGTCTGGTGCGACGGGATGGAAGTCAGCCAGTTCACCTATTTCCAGCAGGTCGGCGGGCATGATTGTCACCCTGTCTCGGGTGAGTTGACCTATGGCCTGGAGCGGCTGGCGATGTACGTGCTGGGGATCGACCACGTGATGGACATGCCGTTCAACGACCCGGACGCGCCCATCGCCCTGACATACGGCGACGTGTTCCGCCAGACCGAGCAGGAATACAGCCGCTGGAATTTCGACGTGGCCGATACCGAGGTTCTGCTGCGCCATTTCGAAGAGGCCGAGGCGGAATGCCGCGCGATCCTCGACCAGCCCGCGCAGGACCCGAAGACCGGCCAGCGCATCATCATGGCCCACCCCGCCTATGACCAGTGCATCAAGGCCAGCCACATCTT